>NZ_AKJJ01000053.1:0-231037 GCF_000282395.1 Pseudomonas sp. GM55
TCGCAATTGAACGCGTTTCCCTTGTAGGAGCGAGCTTGCTCGCGAAAAACGCCGGGACAACGCGGGCATTCAGGCAGCCAGCGTTATCGTTGACGACCATCGCGAGCAGAGGGATTTAGATACTCATCACCATCTGCCCACTATCGATGCGCAACTCAACACCATTGATCGCCCGGGCCTCGTCGCTGGCCAGGAACAGCACGCTGGCCGCCACATCCTCGGGCCGACACATGCGGTTCATCGGGTCGCTATCGATGGTCAGGCGATTCGGGTCGACGCCCTCGGGGAAGCCGCCGCGAGTCATGTCGGTAAGTACGCCATCCGGATGCAGTGTGTTGCAGCGGATGCGGTATTTGCGCCGCCGGCACAGGACCGCCACCGAACGCGACAACGCCGCCACCGCCCCCTTGGAGGCGCTGTAGGCCAGATAATCGTCACGCCCGGCCAGGGCCGCGATGGACGACAGGTTGATAATCGAACCACCGCAGTCCTTCATCAAAGCGATGCCTTCGCGACAGCCCAGAAACACACTGTCGGCATTCACTCGCAGCACCTTGCTCCACTGCTCCAGACTGGTTTCCTCGATCGAGCCGCCGATCAGGATGCCGGCGTTGTTGACCAGGATATCCAGGCGACCGTAGTGCGCGCGCACATGGTCGATGACCTGGCGCCACTCATCTTCGCTGCTGACGTCGTGGCGAATAAAGGCTGCAGTCGGCCCGATTTCAGCCGCCAAGGCCTGGCCAGCCTCGACGTCCAGATCACTGATCAGCACCTGGGCACCTTCAGCCGCCAGCAACCGCACGCTGGCAGCACCGATCCCTTTGGCGCCACCGGTGACCAGCGCGACCTTGCCGTGAACCCGGCCGTTCTTGTTATGTTGATTGAGCATCATCATCTCATCTCATCTCGTATGCGTGAATCGATTGAGGTTGCTGGGCGCGGGCGACAGCGGCGCCGGCACGACGACCGGAGAACACGCAGTCGGCCAGGGACAGACCACTGATGTACAAGTGCGAAGGAATGCCCAAGGCACTGCGCCCGGCTGCATACAGGCCACTGATGGCTTGCCCCTGTTGGTCCAGCACCGCGCCGCTGCGCTCATCCACGCGCAAGCCGCCCAGGGTCAGGGCTCCCAGAGGGAAGACCGGATTGGTCACGGAGATATCGCAGGCATAGAAAGGCCCCTGCTCAAGCACCTGGCGTCCGCCCTCGGACTTGCCGAACGGCTCCGGCGCTTCGCCACGGGCGGCGGCGTTGGCGGCCAGCACCGACGCACGCAGCACGGCGGGGTCCATGGCGGTCGCACTGGCCAACTCACTCAGGCTCTTGCCCTTGCGAACCTTGAACAGCATCAACGCCAGAGCCGGAAAACTCTGGAACCACCAGTAGCCGCCGAACAGCGCCTCGCGAATGGCCTTCTTGCGCAACGGTGCATCCAGCACCAGCCACGCCTTGCCGCCCTGCTCTTCCATCAACGGCTGGCCCAGGGTGGCACCGTAGACTTCTTCATTGCAGAAGCGCCGGCCCTCGCGATTGACCACGATGCCTTTGTGCCAACTGTACGGCGGATTGAGGAAGCGCCACGCCGATACCCGCTCAAGCCCGGCGCCCTGGCCACCGACACTCGCACCCAGGCGCAAGCCGCTGCCATCGCAGCCGGTAGCACCGACCTTGAAGTTGCGCCGGAACTTCGGCGCGTGCTGCTCGATCAACTGGCGGTTAAAGATGAAGCCGCCAGTCGTCAGGATCACCCCGTTGCGCGCCAGGACCCGCCGTGGCCGGGCGAAATCCCGTTCGAGCTGGCAGACCTTTTGCCGCAGTTTCTTGCAATAGCCGGCGGCGAAGTTCTGCAGGCGTTCGGCGCGGGCCGCCAGTCGCGCATGCAGTTCAGCCTCTTTGCTGCCTTCGGGCAGGCACCACAACTCGACGCCCAGCACCCGTCCCCGGGGATCGATCACCAGTCGCCGCGCCGCCGCCTGCAACAGTGGCCGGGCTCCGGCCTTCAAGCACGCCGCCTTGAGATGGGTATAGAGCACCGCGCCGCCCTGCCCCTTGCCCACGGTGCGATGACCACGTGGCGCCGGGGGCAAAGGACCACCGTGGTCGGGCACCAACTCGTTACCGGAGTAATAGAGGAAGTAACCGTCGGGCGGATACGAGGTCTTGCCCCCCGGTGGCATCTGGTGGGCGTAGGGCGCGCCGTGGCTTTCCAGCCACTGCAGGTTGCTCACGCTGTCGGCACAGAAACGCCACAGGGTGTCGTCGCTGACCACACCCCGGGTTTCGTGCTTGAGGTAATCGAACATGGCTTCGGGGCTGTCGTTGAAACCCGCTGCCTGCTGATGGCGAGTGCCGCCACCGGCGTACACCACCCCGCCGCTCTTGGCGCTGGCACCGCCGCCGGTGAAGCGGTCGGCGATCAGCACATCGGCGCCCTGGGCGCGAGCCTCCAGCGCGGCGCAGGCACCGGCCGCGCCCCAGCCGACGACCAGCACGTCACATTGTTCGTCCCAGGTCAGGCTGTTGCCATCGGCCACCTGCAAGGGCGGCAGTACTTCGGTGCTGGGGATGTTATCGGACATAGCCCCTCCTAACGCTGGCTGGCCAGGTGGTTGGCGGCAACATAGCCGAAGGTCATCGCCGGTCCCAGGGTGCCACCCGCCCCCGGATAGCTGGTGCCCATCACCGACGCCGAGCAGTTGCCGATGGCGTACAAGCCGGCGATGGCGGTGCCATCTTCGCGCACCACTTGTGCATGTTCGTTGGTCAGCAAGCCGCCCTTGGTGCCGATGTCCCCGGCATCCAGGCGCATGGCGTAATACGGGCCTTTGCGCAGCGGCGCCAGGCAAGGGTTGGGTTTGACGTTGCAATCGCCGTAATAACGGTCGAAGACGTTGCCGCCACGGGCGAAGTCGAGGTCCACACCGCTTTGGGCATAGTCGTTGACCTTGCTGACGGTGGCTTCCAGACCGGCACTGTCGACGCCGATCCGCCGGGCCAGGCCGTCCAGGGTGTCAGCCTTCCAGTACAGGTTGTTGAGCCACTCCTTGCGCAGGCGGCTGTCGGGCATGATCTGGCCGGGCATCAACGGGCCCATGGCGTAGTTGAAGCGGAAATGCGCGTCGAAGATCACCCAGGCCGGCACCGATTTCCCGCCGGTCTTCTGGTTGTCCCGATGCATGGCATCGACGAACTCCAGGTACGGCGCTGCCTCGTTGACAAACCGTTGCCCCTGGCCGTTGACCACGATGGCGCCGGGGAACGCCCGTTCGGCGAAGATCCCCCGGGGTTTGTCCTCTCCCGGTACGGCAATGGTCGGCGCCCACCAGGCCCAATCCATCAAGGCGGTGGCTGCGCCCTGAGCCATGCCGGCTTCCAGCGCCGCGCCGGTGTTGTTGCCAGGCGGTGTCGCACTCCAGGTTTTGCGGGTTGGCTTGGGCAGGTACTGGTCGCGCAGGACCTGGTTTTGTTCGAAGCCACCCGAGGCCAGGATCACCCCCAACCGCGCATGCAGTTGCAGTTCGGCACCGTCACGACGCACGGTGATGCCGCTGATCCGTCCGTTGTCGGTGATCAGGCCGCAAAAATCGGTGTTGAGCCACAGCGGAACATTGCGATCCATCAGCGAGCGACGCAACGAGGCCACCAGCGAACTGCCCAGGGACGCACGGCGATCAATCTTGCTTTTGCGCCGCCACTTGAAGTCCAGCTTGTAACGCAGCATTAGTTTCATGATCAGCAGACGCCAGCCGAAACTGCGAGCCATGACCTTGTGCGCATCACGCGCAGTCCAGGCGATGCACCCCATCAGCAGAGTTGAAGGCGATGGCTTGCGCAGGTTTGCCAGTTCGTCACCCAACAAACTGGTGTCGAAAAATTCAGGGTCCAGGGTCCGCCCACCGGCAAGGGCTCCCGGTAAATGCGGATAGTAATCAGGATATTTGGCCGCTACTGCATAACGCACCCGGCTGTTGCGGGTGAGCTGTTCGATCATCTTCGGCGCATTGTCCAGGTAGGCACGCAGGCGTGTTTCATCGACATGCTCGCCCGCAGCCGCTTGCAGGTAAGTCAGGGCCGTGGCGTAGCTGTCGTTGCCGTTCATGCGCGCGAAGTAATGGTTGTTGGGGATCCAGATACCGCCGCCGGAGATCGCCGAGGTGCCGCCGTACTGGTCGCTTTTCTCCACCACCAGCACGCGTAAACCCTGGTCGGCGAGGAATACCGCCGATGTCATCGCACCTGCGCCCGAACCGACGACGATCACGTCGTAGTGGGTCTGAGACTGAACTTGAGCCGTCATTGTTGTTATGCCATTAGCTGAGGTCAGAAAGAAACCGCCGACCACGCAGGGTGCGCTGGCGGAGTGCAGCCCATGATCGGGGCTGCGGGGGGACGGGCTCATCGTCAAAGTGGACTAGGGGATGTTAACGCCCCCCCTGTAGGAGCTGGCTTGCCAGCGAAGGCGATCTCAGGGACGCCTTCGCTGGCAAGCCTGCTCCTGCAAGGCGGAGGGTGTGGGTTATAGCGTGGCGCGCCTGGCGGCCCACGGATGGGCCTGTTCCAACTGGCTCGCCAGGCGCAGCAACACGTCTTCGCCACCCAGGCGAGCGGTGAACATCATGCCCACCGGCAGGCCGTCGGCGCTCTGGCCCAGCGGCAGGGAGATGGCCGGCTGGCCGCTGACATTGGCTATCACGGTGAAACCGGCGCTGCCCATGGCCTGATGGACGTAGCTGTCCCAAGGCTGGTCAAGCGACAACAGACCCAGCTTCGGGGTCAGGCTGCCCGTGACCGGCGACAGGATCACGTCGTAGCGTTCGAAGTGCTGCTCCATCGTCGCGCCAATACTCTCGAACGCTTGCCGCGCGCGGTACAGGTCTTCGCCGCTGGTGGCTTTCGAGCGTTCGAGGTTGACCAAGGTGATCTTCTCCAGATCCTGAACCGTGGCAGCCCGTCCGAGTACCTGCTCCCGGTCATGAATCTGCACACGCAATGCCATGCCGAGCGCAGTGCCATGGGCACCGAACAACTGGCGCGGATCGATGTTCAGCGTCAATTCGTCGAGTTGATGCCCAAGGGCCAACAGTTGCTTGATGGTCTGTTCCAGCGTGGCGGCAATCGCCGGATCCAAAGGGGCGCCGGTCAGTGATTGGCGTACCACGGCCACGCGCAACTTACCCGGATCACGTTGCAATTCTTCCACATAAGGCCGAATCAACGGTGGGCACCAATATGCACTGCCCGCCTCATGCCCCTGACCGGCATCGAGGAACAGCGCGGTATCGCGCACCGTGCGCGACACCACATTGGCAGCGCTGGCTCCAAACGAACCTTCGAAATGCAGTGGCCCGCTGGGGGTGCGATAGCGGGTCGGCTTGAGCCCGACCACGCCGCAGTACGAAGAGGGAATGCGGATCGATCCGCCGCCATCAGTGGCATGCGCCACGGGAACGATCCCCGCCGCCACCGCTGCGGCCGAGCCACCAGAAGAACCGCCTGCGCTCATGGCCAGGTTCCACGGGTTATGAGTCTGGCCCCAGGCCAGGGATTCGGTGGTGGTGGTCAAGCCAAACTCGGGGGATGCGGTCTTGCCGAACGGCACCGCACCGGCCTGCTCGTAGCGGGCGATCAGGGTGCTGGTGCGGGCAGCGGGCGGTGAGTCCTTGAACATCCGGCTACCGTTACTGGTGATCGTACCTTGTAGCGTGGTGTTCAGGTCCTTGAACAGCAGCGGCACACCGGCCAGGGTGCCCTGGTTGTAGGTGCCGGCGGCGCGGCGCTGGGCGAGCAGGGTACGCGCGTAGGTTTCATGCAGCATATTCACCGCATTGACCTTGGGGTTGACCTCGTTGTAGCGGGCCAGCGCCGCCGCCAACAGGTCCTCGGCGCTCAGTTCGCCACTGCGGATCGCCTGACTCATCGCCCAGGCATCCATGGCCTGGTAATCGCTGGCCGACAGTCCCGCCGCGCGAGCGTCGGCAAAACGTCCCAGAAGCCCGACGCCGAGAGCCACGGCACCGGCCTTGAGCACGCTGCGGCGCGGCCAGCCTGTGGTGGAGTTGAGTGGTGCGTTTTCGTGGTTATCCATTGTAATGATCGCGCCCTGATTTTGTGGGTTATTGAGGGATTGAGGCCCAATTCCTTACGGTATTCAGATGGAACAAGGCAGGTGTTCAAGCGACATTAAAGCGCGCCGACAATTGATCCAATGCCCGCGCCAGTTGTTCCAGGTCCGCGGCGGCAACCGCGCTACGCCCGGCGTTGGCCGACAATGCTCCGGTGCCGGTGGAGACACTCTCGACCCGGCTGACCATTTCCCGCGTGACGCGCGCCTGTTCGGTAATCACGGCGGCGATGGTGTCCACGCTGCGGATTACATCATCGGTGCCACTGCGAATCTGCGCCACTGAATCGCCAGCCTCATGGGCCAGGTTGACGCCGTCGCGTACCCGGCTGACTACCCGGCCCATGCCCTCGACCACCGCCAGCGTGCCTTCTTGAATGCGCTGCACGGTGAGGTCGATTTCGCCAATGGAACTGGCGGTGCGCTGGGCCAAGAGGCGTACCTCGTCGGCGACCACGGCAAATCCACGACCAGCCTCGCCAGCGCGCGCAGCCTCAATCGCAGCGTTCAGCGCCAGCAGGTTGGTTTGCTCGGCAATGCTGCGAATCACCTTGAGCACATGGCTGATCTCCCCTGAAAACCCTTCGAGCTCACGAATGTGCACGGCCGTGTCACTGATCACGTCACTGATGCGGTTCATCTCCTGGGCCATGTCGCGGATAAAACCCTCGCTCTTGCCCGAGCGTCCCGCCGAATTCTGGGTGATGTCGCGTGAGACACCGACCTGGTTTTCCACTTCGCCGATCGACCCCGACAGATCCTCCACCGCCCGGGAAATTCCGCGCACCGCGTCCGCCTGGTGCTGGGTGGCCGTGGAGGCCAATTCCGCCGACTCGGCCATGTGCGCCGCTTCACGGCTGACACGCTGCACCAGTTCGCGCATTTGTGAAATCAGCCCGTGCAGACTGTCACGCATCCGTGCAATGTCACGCAGCATCAGCGCGAATTCGTCGCCGCCCTTGATTTCTATCGGCTGCACCAGATCGCCACTGGCGATGGCCCGCACGCTGGCACCGGCCTGGGCAAAAGCGCGCTTGAGTCGCCGCAGAGTGGAAAACGCCGTGAGGCTGCCCGCCAGCCCGCCCACCACCGCCAGTACCATGTAAGCCCAAAGTGTCGAGCGATAGCGGCGTTCTGCCGCCTCGTAGGCGTGCGCGGCGCTGGCTTTCTGCAGCGCCTGCAACTTGCTCAACTCGGCCACGGCGGCGCTGCCCTCAGGCTCGGCCATGCGCAGAAAAGACAAGATGCCCGGCAGGCGAAAGTCGCCGACGCGAAAGGATTCCAGAAGGATCCCCAACTCGTCCTGCCACGCCTGATAGTGTTTGTCGAACGTATCGGCCGCCTGCTGCTCTTCGCCGCTCAACGTGCGTTGACGATAGTTCGTCCAGACCTCGGCCAGTGCCCGGTTGTTGCTTTCGATGGCGCTCAGGGTGGCTTCCACCGGACGGTCGAACGCTGCCACCAGCGGGCCTTCCGGGTCTTGCTGGATCGCCAGCAAAACCTGGCGCCGACTTTCACCGAGCCGATATTCGATATCACCGAACATCAACAATGTTGCCAGGTTGTCCTCGTTGATTGCCCGCAGGCTGTCGCGTGCCTGCTGCAAACCATAGGCGCCGAACAGCACCGCCAGGACGAACAGCAAAGTCGCCAACAGCGCCCAGAGCCACAGGCGCTGGGCGATAGTAATTACCTTGAACATAACCAATGGCCTGTCTCATGCAGCGGATGGGGGGCGCAAGGCCCCCACGCTGAAATCAGTCGCAAGTGACCCCGGCCAGCATGGCCGCCAGATAGTGCTCGCCATAAGGCGGCAACAGACCCCATTCGCGGCGCGGGTCGTGGGCCGATGCCTTGAACACCGTGCGCAAATGACTGAATTGGAGAAAGCCTTCGCGACCATGGTAATGGCCCATGCCCGAGGCGCCGACGCCGCCGAACGGCGCATCGTGCATGGCGGCGTGCATCATCACGTCGTTAATGGTGACCCCACCCGACAGGGTGTGCTCCAGCACGTGACGTTGCTCCTGCGCATCTTCGCCGAAGTAGTACAGCGCCAGCGGACGTGGTCTGCCGTTAATGTCAGCGATGACCCGATCGAGGTCGTCATAGCCGAGCACGACCATCGCAGGGCCAAAGATTTCCTCGTGCATGATCTGGCTGTCCGGGGCCGGATCTACCACCACCCGCAGCGGGCGCCGACGGTCTTGTGCATCCACGGCCAGGGGTTCGGGCAGGCACTCGATGCGCGCACCGCGCAACTGCGCGTCCTCGACCAGGCTCTCGACCCGGTCCAGGTGACGCTGGTTGACCACCGCCACCACATCCGGGTTGCCAGCCACTGTCGGGTTGAGGTCGCGATAGGCACTGCGCAATGCATCGAGGAACGATTCGAGCTGGGCCTTGGGCACGTACACCAGGTCCGGGTTGATGCAAATCTGCCCGCCATTGCAGGCCTTGCCCGCGGCGATACTGAACGCCGCCTTGTTCAGGTCGGCAGTGCGCGAAACGATCACCGGCGACTTGCCGCCGAGTTCCAGGGTCACCGGCACCAGGTTTTTTGCGGCATTGCCCATCACTAGCCGGCCAATCGCCGTGCTGCCGGTGAACACCAGGTGATCGAAGGGCTGGCTACTGAAGGCCTCGCCCAATTCCGGCCCGCCGTTGACCACCGCCACCACCAGCGGGTCGAGGTGTTCGGTGCACAGGCGCGCCACCAGTTCGGCGGTGCGTGGCACCACTTCCGAAGGTTTCAGGATCGCCCGGTTGCCGGCGGCCAGGGCCGAAGCCAACGGACTGAACAAGGTATACAGCGGTGCGTTCCAGGTACCCAGGATGCCCACCGTACCTTTTGGCTGATGCATGACCCAAGCCCTTGCCCCGAGCTGGTCATAAGGGGCAAACATCTCGCGCGGTTCGTCCTGCATCCATTCCGGCAGATGGTCACGGGCATATTTGAGCGAGGCCAGTGCACCCAGCACGTCATTCATCAATGAAAATCCGGCAGGCCGCCCGCCGAAATCCTCGTCGATTGCCGTGGTCAATGCAGCATGGTTGCGGACCAACAGGTCGATCACTTGCTGGAGTCGCTGGCGACGGGTGGCGGCACTGACACTGCCAGCGCCGGCAAAGGCTTTTTTCTGTTGCGCCAGCAGGCTGGAAAGGTCTTGGACGCAAGACGCGGCTGTACTCATTGTTATCCCCTTGCAGGTTGGCTCGATGGCCGTTGAGCGCCCGATGCGCCTGGCACCACCCTAGCCTCGCGACCACCTGCGCCGCCTCGTCCAATCGGACGAGGCCGTACATTGGCGTTAGTCCGTTGAGACGATGTTCAGTGCCTGCAAACGCCCAATACTGGCCATACGAAAACCCCACTCCATGAGGCCAGTCATGGCAATGCAAAACATCAGCTTCGATCCCCAGGCGTTTCGTGCCGCGCTCGGTACGTTCACAACCGGGGTCACGATCATCACCACCCAGACCGAAGACGGTTCGCCCGTGGGCATTACCGCCAACAGCTTCAACTCGGTTTCACTCAACCCGCCACTGGTGCTCTGGAGCTTGTCCAAGCAAGCGCGCAGCCTGCCGGTGTTCAGCAGCGGCAAGCATTGGAACGTGCACGTGCTGTCCACGGAGCAGGAGACCCTGTCGGGACGTTTCGCCACCCAGGGCGAAGACAAGTTCGCCGAGATCGAACTCGATCATGGCGTCAGCGAGGCACCGCTGCTGCAAGATTGCACGGCGCGCTTCCAGTGCCGCACGGCCTTCCAGTACGAAGGCGGCGACCACGTGATCTTTGTCGGTGAAGTCCTCGCCTTCGATCACAGCGACCGAGCGCCGCTGGCGTTCCAGAGCGGCCAATATGCCCTGGCCACGCGCAAGCCACGCAGCGAGCTGCGCCTGGCAACCACTCCACCGCCACCGGAGTGCTGCTACACCGAGGACTTGCTCGGTTACCTGTTGGGGCGTGGCCATTACCAGGTACTGAACGCCTTGCGCCAGTTGCTGAACAGTCAGCAGCTGGACGAACAGACGTTTTTTGTCCTTTCGATTTTGTGCATCCGTGACAACCTGACCCTTGAGGAAATCAACACCTTCGTCAACTACACCGGCCGCGAAGTCACGCTGGCGAGCATGCGTTTTCTCGAACGTCAGCGCCTGGTCGCGTTCGAGGGCTCGGCAGATTCGCTACGGTTTGTCCTCACGGCTCAGGGCCGCGAGGTTTCCCTGCATCAACTGGCGCTGGCCAAGGCCGTGGAGGAAGACCTTTCGGTCAAGCTTGGCGCCGCCGACGCTCAAGCCTTGAAGGTCTTGCTCAAGCGCCTGATCGTGGTCAGTGATCCTGGGTTGCCAGATTTGTGGGCACCGCGATGACAGCCCGCGCAGGGTTGTTGTCACCGGTCAGTGTCGGCTGGGGCAGCCATGGCTTGCTATTGCTGCTGGCCATGGTGTTTGCCGACAACTTCGTCGGGCGACAAATACTCGCGGTCATGGTCGAACCGATCAAAGCCGAATTCGCGGTCAGCGACACCGCCATCGGCTTGATCTCGGGCCTGGCTTTCGCCGCCGTCTATGCGCTGATGGGGCTGCCAGCGGGACGGCTGGTGGACCGCATGCCGCGTATCCGCCTGCTGGCAATGTCTTGCCTGTTGTGGGCCGTGGCGACCATGGCTTGCGGGTTGGCCGGCAGCTTCCTGGCGCTGGCCTTTGCGCGGATGCTGGTTGCCGTCAGCGAATCGCCGACGACGTCGGCCTCGCTGTCGTTGATCGCTGACCTGTATCCACCACAACGACGCTCGTTCGCCATCAGTTGTTTTACCGCAGCGCCGACCTTTTCCTCGATCATCGGTTTGAGCATCGGCGCCTGGGTGGTGGAGCATTACGGCTGGCGCAGTGCGTTCATTGCCCTTGGCGTGCCGGCCCTGCTGTTCAGCGCCATCCTGGCCTTCGCCGTGCGTGATCCGCAGCGTGGCCGCTGGGACCTCACGCCACACCTCCACACGCAACCTGCATTACTGGGCATGCGCGCCGAAGCACGCAAGCTCTGGGCGTTGCCAGCCTACCGCTGCCTGATCCTGGCAGGCGGCCTGACCACACTCAGTTCCTATGCCATTGGCATGTGGAACACCAGTTTCCTGGTGCGCTCCCACGGTTTGTCATTGCAACACGCTGGATTGTTGGCGGGGGTGATCTGCGGTACTTCGGCCGGGATAGGTGGCCTGTTCAGTGGCTGGTTGAGTGACCGCCTGAGCCGTCGCAATCCACACTGGCAAGTCTCGATTCCGATATTCGGCCACTTGGCGGCCATCTGCGCGCTGGTCCCCTATCTGCTTTGGCCCGACTCCCTGTTGGTGCGTTTGGGCGATGTGCCGATTCCATCCGCCATGGTCTGGTGCGCGCTCTATTCCTTCTTCGCCGTGTGGTGGGTCGCCCCGTCCTACAACCTCGTCACCCAACTGGTGCCACCCGATCGACGCGGTACAGCCATGGCTCTGCAAACTATCGTCAGCACACTGCTCGGGGTTGGCGTCGGGCCACTGATAACCGGCTTGTTCAGCGATATGTTGCTACCGCTGTTTGGCCACGAGTCATTGCGGTATGCGCTGCTGCTGGTGAACTTGCCGGTCATTTGCGCAGTGCTATTGCTGATGCGCACCGCGAGCAATGCCTCCAGAACGGGCTATAGCCACAGGGGATAAATTGAGTCCAGTCCTATGGTGAAAATGCTTTCATTCTCAGAATTGCGGCGCGCGTGTCCCTTTACGTGGAGATGAATGAGCCTGCATCAATCTACGAAGCGTATAGACCACGATTTCATTTATCCAACAGACGGGTCCACATGCAAACTACCATCGCATCAGCCAATCCAGTACACAGCGCTCGCGATCGAATTCTTGACGCTGCGGTTGAACTCTTTGCCACTCGTGGCTTTCAGGCAGTCGGCTTGCGAGATCTGGCAAGCTACCTGGGATTGCATGCCGGATCGTTATACCATCACATCGATAACAAACAGGCCTTGTTGTTCGAACTCATGGAATCTGGCTTATTGGATTTACTGCAGGAAACGAAGCGTCGAATGAAGTTTGCCCGGAGCCCTTGCGAGCGACTGAATTTATTTATTAAAACCTTCGTCAAATTCAAATTTAATGAAAAACACAAGTTAACTCTGATTACCAGCGAGTTTGCCAATCTTAACAAAGAACAACAGACTCGGATTATTCAGCTGAAAAACATATATTCATCGCTTTTAAGCACCGTTATCACCAATGAGTGCAATGAGAAAAAAAAGCTTAGTGGCGACATCTTCCCACTTACTAATACAGCCGTCATCATTCTATTTGGGCAGTCACAGTGGTATAGCTCTGAAACAACCGAACAGGAGCTCGCAGCGACACTAACAAATATTATTACACACATAACTGCCAATTACAGAAGCAACTAAAATTGATTCATCTTTACAACGCACACCTTCAACGCCCCCATCAAAGGAGACCTCGCATCAAGCCAGGTTTCGTGATTTCACAACGAACAACCTCGGATAGCACCGGTCGTGACCTGGAACAGGTCAGCGCAGTTTTTACACAGCGGACGGCCGTCGGCGCTTTACGCCGACGAAGCACGAATGCGTTTTTACACACGCTGGGCCAAAAACGGACACTCCCGATTGCCTGCTTATCCGGGGGCGATTCAACCATCCATCAGTTCGATCCCGCACACGGAGCAAGCCACTAAACTTCACAAGGGGGATGAAATCAACGCACCTCAAATCAGGAGAACTGTGATGAACAGAACATCTTGGCTGGCGTTGGTAGTAGCGGCAGGAGCGATTTCAGGTTGCGCGAGCAGAACCGAGATTGTTGATGTCCCCTTGCAGGCTACCCCACAAAACGCCGAGCATATCGCTCGAGCCACCCTCAGCCCGGTGGGCAATCAAACCAGCATCTGGCTCACCATCGGTGGTGTCCCCCACAACATGGCCATACCTAGCCGCCTTGACACCGCTATCTATGCTGGCTCGTGCCAGCAGTTGGGCGCACAACCGGCGTACAGGACCCATCAGGCCAACAGTGTCGATTATCCATCGCTAGCGCCGCGAACCCAGTACTGGGCTCAGGCACCGGTGGCGCTGAACGAACTGACCAAGGGTGAATATGCGTTGCTCGTTCGTGCCAGCCCGGCAGACGGCAGCCGCCCTCTTTTCTGTGGCAACATCACCGCTGGCTAGGGGCGCATCGAGCAAACTGTTCGGTACCGTGGCCTGTGCAACATCCGACAGGCTGCGGTGAAGCCTCAGGTGGAGAAATTTGAAAGGCGCTTGATGGCCGATTACAGCCTGTTGCGAAGGGCTGCAATCGCCATTCCCGGTCAGTCATGACGGATATGTACGCGCGTATGCCTGACTTTGAGCGTTCAGCGTTACTTGAGGCTCCCCGCCAGAAACTGCTGCAAGCGCTCACTGCGGGGATGCTCCAGAACACTGCTCGGCGCGCCCTGTTCTTCCACCCGCCCCTGATGCAAAAAGATCACGTGGCTGGACACCTGCCTGGCAAACGCCATCTCGTGGGTGACCACCACCATCGTCCTGCCCTCTTCGGCCAGTTGTTGCATGACCTTGAGCACTTCGCTCACCAGTTCAGGGTCGAGGGCTGAGGTCGGTTCATCGAACAGCATCACCTCCGGCTCCATGGCCAGCGCCCGTGCAATGGCCACCCGCTGTTGCTGGCCGCCGGACAAATGCACCGGGTACTGGGCCTCGACTTTTTGTGGCAGGCCCACCTTGGCCAGGTAATGACGCGCCCGCTCCAGTGCCTGCGCCCGACTGATACCGAGTACGCTCATCGGGCACTCGATGATGTTTTCCAGCACGGTCATGTGGCTCCACAAATTGAAGTGCTGAAACACCATCGACAACCGGCTGCGCAGGCTCCGTAGCTGCCCGGGGTTCACCACACACAACTCGCCCCTTGAGTTTCTGCGGGTGAGCAACTCTTCGTCATTGACAACAATGCGCCCGGCCGACGGTTGTTCGAGATGGTTGATACAGCGCAAGAAGGTGCTTTTCCCGGACCCGGAGGAGCCGATGATGCTGATCACGTCACCTGCCCTGGCCTTGAGCGAAACCCCTTTGAGCACTTCATGGTTGCCGTAGTTTTTATGGACATCTTCAACGATCAATTTATACATTCGAGCAAGTCCGATAGGGGTCAGTGCGTCCGCGGTTGGAGGTAGGCCAGCCAATGCAGTTCGCCGCGACGAAACAGCCAGATCAGGAAAAACGCGCTGGCGGCATACAGCACCCCGGCAATGCCAAAGGCGGTAAAGGATGCATAGGTCGCCGAGTTGACATCCCGAGCGATCTTCAGCAAATCGGGCACCGTGGCGGTAAAGGCCACTGAGGTGGAATGCAGCATCAGAATCACTTCATTGCTGAAAAACGGCAGCGCCCGGCGCAACGCCGACGGCAGAATAATCCGCCGATAAAGCGTGAACCGGCTCATTCCGTAGGCACTGGCGGCCTCGATTTCACCGTGGGCAGTTGCCCGGATGGCACCGGCAAAAATCTCGGTCATGTAGGCGCAGGTATTGAGCCCGAACGCCAGCACCGTGCAGTTGAAGCCATCACGGAAAAACGCGTTGAGAAAATCCTGGGACCGCACCACATGCAAGCTGTACACCCCGGTGTAAAAGAACAGCAACTGGACGTACAACGGTGTGCCACGAAACACATAGGTGTAACACCAGACCGGCAAGCGCAGCAGCGGGTTGCGGCTGACGCGGGCAATCGACAACGGCACCGCGAGCACAAACCCCATCGTCACCGCCAGAATCAGCAGCCACAAGGTCACCACCAGCCCGGAAAGATGCGGCCCGTCACTCCACAGGTACGCCTGCCAGTAGGATTCGAGAATGCCGGTCATAGCGCAGCCTTCCTGACACCGACCGAGTAGCGGCGCTCAAGCCACAGCAACACGCCATTGGAGACCGTGGTAATGGCGAGGTAGATCAAGCCACCGACCAGGGTGAAGTAAAAGAACTGCATCGAGCCCTTGCCCGCATCCTGCGTGGCCTTGACCACATCGGTCAGGCCGATGATCGACACCAGGGCCGTCGACTTGATCAGTACCTGCCAGTTGTTGCCGATGCCCGGCAAGGCGTGGCGCAGCATTTGAGGAAAAAGGACCTTGCGAAAAACTTCCCCACGGGTCATGCCATAGGCCCTCGCCGCTTCGATCTGACCGACCGGGACCGCCTGAAAGGCACCGCGAAACGTCTCGGTAAAGTAGGCACCGTAGATGAAGGACAGCGTCACGACACCGGCCAGAAACGGGTCGATATCAATCTGAGCGGTGCCCAGCCAATCGGTCATCCGGTTGAGCAACATCTGCAGGCTGAAGAACAGCAGCAACATGATCACCAGGTCCGGCATGCTGCGGATCACGGTGGTATACCCCGTGGCCAACGCACGCAACAAACGGCTGGACGATAACCTGGAGCTGGCGCCCATCAGCCCGGCCAGGACGGCGATCAGCAATGACCAAAGCGCCAGTTTGAGGGTGGCCAGGGTGCCCAGCAGAATCTGCGGGCCAAAGCCTTCCAGAAGCATCTCACTCTCCTTGTTCTTGTTAGGGTGAGGTGAAAGGGGGAGCAATAGAGCGCTCGATCGAGCGCCCTGCTCAACGAATCGGCGGGGGGTTACTTGGCGCCGTAGACGTCAAAATCGAAGTACTTGTCGTTGATCCTTGCGTAAGTCCCGTTGGCGAGAATGGTTGCCAGGGCTTTGTTCAAGTCTTCGCGCAAGGCGACATCGTTCTTGCGCAGACCGAGGCCATCACCCACGCCGAAGAAGCCCGGATCATCCAGGGTCGCACCGGCAAACTCATAGTCTTTGCCCTCCGCTGTTTTCAAGAAGCCGTAGCTGGCTTGAATGGAACCCTGCAACGAAGCATCCAGTCGCCCCACCACCAGGTCGGCGTACACCTGATCCTGATTTTGATAGGAAAGAACGTCTACGCCTTTGGAACCCCACACCGCTTTGGCGTAGGACTCCTGGGTCGAGCCCTGCTCCACACCAATGCGCTTGCCCTTGAGCGATTCGAGGGTCGGCTGTAATCCCGATCCACGTTTAGCCACCAGGCGTGCCGGCGCATTGGACACCTTGTCGGTAAACGCAATCTGCTCTAGACGTTTGGGTGTGATGGTCATCGAAGACGCCACCGCATCGAACTTGCGCGCCAGCAGTCCCGGGATCATCCCGTCCCAACTGCTTTCAACCCAGACGCATCGGGCTTTCAGTTCGGCGCAGAGTGCCTCGGCGATGTCGACCCCGAAGCCGGTCAGCGTGCCATCCTGATTCTTGTATTCCAGCGGTGGGTACGTCGGGTCCACCCCCAGCTTCAACACTTTGCCAGACCAGTCGGCTGCACCGGCCAGGTTCGATGCCGTCAGGAGCACCAGGGAAACGGCTGCAATCATCTTGTTCATTGTCATTCCTCTCCAGGCTGCAGATTTTTTACCCAAATGACGCGCAAAAAAAGCGCCGTCTCAACACAGAAATCGCTCGACCAACTTGACCCAGTAACTCGCGCCCACCGGCAGGCAGCCGTCGTTGAAGTCGTAGCCAGAGTTGTGCAACAGGCACCCGCCCTCTCCCTCACCGTTGCCGATCACCAGATAGCTGCCGGGGCATTTTTCCAGGACAAAGGCAAAGTCCTCACTGGCCGTGAACGGCCGCAAGTCATCGATCAGGTGTTCCTCGCCCAGCCAGTCGCGGGCGACTTCACGGGCAAATGCAGTGTGTTCGGGATCGTTGATCAACACCGGATGGCAATGCTGATAATCGATGTGGGCCTGGGCGCCAAAACTGGCAGCCTGGCCCTGAACCAATTCTGTGATTCTGACTTCCAGCAAGTGGCGAACCTCGGGGGTCAGGGCGCGCACGCTCAGGCTCAAGTCGGCACTGGACGGAATGACATTCGAGGCGCTTCCGGCATGCAGGGAGCCCACTGTGATAATCGCCATCTCCTGCGGGTTGATATTGCGCGAAACGATGCTTTGCAGGGCGATCACAATCGAGGCACAGACCACCACCGGGTCGACGGCTTTGTGCGGCACCGCACCATGACCGCCATTGCCGATGATTCTGATGTTCACCGTGTCGGCAGACGCCATGAACGGCCCGCTGTAAAAACCCAAATGCCCGACGGGATAGCCCGGCACGTTATGCATGGCGAAGATCGCGTCACACGGGAACCGTTCGAGCAACCCTTCCTCGAGCATTTTCCTGGCACCGCCCAGCCCTTCTTCCGCCGGTTGGAAAATCAGGTGCAGCGTGCCCTTGAACGCCCGTGTCCGGGCCAGATACTGACCTGCCGCCAGCAGGATTGCGGTATGGCCGTCGTGGCCGCAGGCATGCATGACGCCGTCGATCCGGCTGGCATAGGGCAAACCGGAGGTTTCCTGTATCGGCAATGCATCCATGTCGGCGCGCAAACCGATGGACCGGCCCTCACCATTTTTCAGGGTGGCAACAACCCCGGTCTTGCCCACGCCGGTGCTGACCTCGAAACCCCACCGGGTCAAACACTGCGCAACCCGCTCGCTGGTGGCGAACTCTTCAAACCCCAGTTCAGGGTGCGCGTGAATGCTGTGACGTATCGCGATCATTTCATCTTGCATCGCGGCAATACCAGGCAGGACCAGGCCGGCATTCATGGGTGTTCTCCTTCGACAGGGGCTGGGCAGCAGCGAAAGCGCTGTTGGGTTCGATCTTAGGGAACGGACACTGTGCTGGGGAGGCGCAGTTTGGTTATGATGACAACCATTGGTTGTCATCAAGGTGGTCAGATGAAACTGCATCAATTACAGGCGCTGATTGCCAGCGCCGAAACGGGCAGCATCCGTGCGGCCGCGCGCTCGCTGGAGATTTCCCAGGCCGCCGTGACCAAAGCGTTGCGCGAACTGGAAACCAGTCAACAGCTGCCGTTGTTCACCCGAACCCCCAACGGCCTGCACTTCACCGAATACGGGAAAGTCTTGTTGACCCACGCGCGGCTGGTGATCAAGCAGCTCGAACATGCGCAGACCGAGCTCGACCATATGCGTGGCAAGGCCCAGGGACGGCTCTGCGTCGGGATCACCCCATGGATCGCCCTGACCTTCCTGCCCGAAGTGGTGTTGGCTTTTCGCGAGCGCATGCCGCAAATCAAGCTGGAGCTGTTTGAAAGCCTGATGGCCGTTGCCCAACCGTTGTTGCGCGACGGCAGCATGGATTTCGCGATCGGTCAGCTCCATCCAGCACAATCGACTCAGGAGTTCGCTTGCGAAACCTTGCTCGATTACCAGACTTCGGTGCTGGTCCGCGAGGGTCACGCCCGCCAGCACGCACGATCGATCCACGAGTTACTGGAGGAAAACTGGACCCTGAACTACGCGCCGGACGGGCACGATGGGCTGATGCAGGAACTGTTCTGGAAACACGGCGCGCAAATTGATGAGAACCGAATCGTGCGCGCCCACTCACTGGCCATTTTGCAGATGATGGTCGAGCGGGCCAACATGTGCACCTGGGGGCCGTCCATTGTGAGCACAGCCCCGCCATTCCTGGGTCGCGTGGTGTCCCTGGGGCTGACCGAGCAATTCGAGCCCCGACAACTGAGCATCGTCACCCGACGCAACGGGTCGCTGAGTAACCCGGCACTCTGCTTCACCGACTGCCTGTTGCAGGTCATTCGGCGTCATGCCCGTTCGGCCAGAAAGGAAGATCGACAACTCTTTGAAACGTTGCGTCTGCGGATGTAAGGCACAGGACGCACCGCCAGGGCTTAACAGGCCGTTTGCTTCACTGCCTCATGACATACCGGATCAACCCGTTTCTGCTCGATATCGAAGCGTGGCGCCTCCAACCGTGCGCTGCGCCAAATCCCGACTCAATTGCAACCCAAATGGTAGAACCGCAGTAGATGATTGGAGGTTTGATTCCCCCGCTTCACCAAACGCAGCTCAACCGTTTGGCACCGGAGAATTACCTTCGAATATTCATGGGCGGTTTACGCAAGAAAGTCGAGCAGCCCCTTCCCAGCCACGACACTTCATCACCGAAACGGGCGTTGGCTATCGCTTTATTCCTTGAGCACCAAGCTAAAAAAAGGGTTGATCGCCGAGCATGGCCTCGTTGCTCCGAGGGAATTACTGATGCTGCGTCGCGCAATACCTTGCTGGCTGGAAGACGCCGACCACAGTATGACCGACGCTTTCGTCGTGTGCTGAAGTGCCCGCACCGGCCGGGTGCCGTTGCGCTTTGTCATATCAGGCACTGACACGTTTATTTTCATTTTGTTGCATATTGATTTTTATTGTGTCATTTATAGTCCCGCCGATCACAGGACTGATCCATCGCGCCAATCTGGATGGCGGGCACCCGTTTCCCCCCCAATGCCCTCCAAGGAGTCAACAAAATGAACAAGACAGAACTTCTAGGTGCTCTGGCGCTGTGCGCTTTCAGCTTCCTGGCACATGCCGACGAAGACAGCCTGCGCATCGGTATCGAAGCCGCCTACCCGCCCTTCTCCTTCAAGACACCGGAGGGCAACGTCAGCGGGTTCGATTACGACATCGGCAATGCCTTGTGCGAAGAAATGAAGGTCAAATGCGAGTGGGTCATTCAGGAATTCGACGGCATGATCCCGTCGCTCAAAGTGCGCAAGATCGACGCCGTGCTGTCGTCGATGTCGATCACCGAAGACCGGATGAAGTCCGTGGACTTCAGCAAAAAGTACTACCACACACCGGGCAAGTTCGCGATGAAGACCGGCAACGTGATCAATGACCCGTTGCTGGACCTCAAGGGCAAGAAACTCGGTGTGCAACGCTCCTCGACTTACGACCGTTTTGCCAGCGAGCAACTGGAAAAAGCCGGCGTCGTCGTGGTGCGCTACTCCTCACAAAATGAAGCCTTCCTCGATCTCGCCTCGGGTCGACTGGATGCCACCCTCGCCGACATCGTCAACACCGACGAAAGCTTTATCAAGACACCGGCCGGCCAGGGTTTTGCGTTGACCGGGCCGGACATCAACGACCCGAAATACTTCGGCCGGGGCGCCGGGATCGCCGTGCGCAAAGGCGACACCGCCAACGTTGCGCGCCTGAGTGCGGCGATTGACGCGATCCGCGCCAACGGCAAGTACCAGCAAGTGATGGCCAAGTACTTCGCATTCGATATCTACGGCGAGTAAGCCTTACCCATAGCCCCGGTGCCGGCTCATTGCAGGCGCCGATTCGGGCTTGTCTCGCGCGCCTCGCGGCGCTCGCTTGAGGAATTTCATCATGCTTCACGGCTACGGATCGAGCATTCTCGATGGCGCCTGGCTGACCATAAACCTGGCCTTGACCTCCATGTCCCTGGCGATTGCCCTGGGCCTGATCGGCGCGGCATTCCGATTGTCGCCACTCAAATGGCTGGCCATGCTTGGAGAAAGTTACACCACCCTGATTCGCGGCATTCCAGACCTGGTGCTGATCCTGCTGATCTTCTACGGCGGCCAGGATCTGGTGAACCGCATGGCCCTGGCGCTCGGTTACACCCGCTATATCGACATCAACCCCTTTATCGCCGGCATCTGCACCATGGGCTTCATTTTTGGCGCCTACCTCTCGGAAACCTTTCGCGGTGCCTTCATGGCGATCCCCAAAGGTCAGGCCGAGGCTGGCTTGGCCTATGGCATGGGCGGGGCGCAGGTGTTCTGGCGAATTCTGGTACCGCAGATGATTCGTTTCGCCATTCCCGGGTTCACCAACAACTGGCTGGTACTGACCAAATCCACCGCGCTGATCTCGGTGATCGGCTTGCAGGACATGATGTTCAAAGCCAAGAACGCAGCGGATGCCACGCACGAGCCATTCACGTTTTTCCTCGCCGTGGCGGCGCTGTATCTGATGCTCACCAGCCTGTCCTTGCTGGTGCTGCGCTATCTGGAAAAACACTACTCGGTCGGCATCAAAGCCGCCGAATTGTGAGGGGAGCCCACCCATGATTCTCGACTACAACCTGATCTGGGAAAACCTGCCGCTGTACTTCAATGGCGCCTTGTTGACCCTCAAAGTCCTGCTCATTTCCCTGGCCCTGGGCTTGGTCCTGGCGATTCCACTGGCGCTGATGCGGGTGTCGCGATCGCCGCTGATCAACTTCCCGGCCTGGCTCTATACCTACGTGATTCGTGGCACGCCGATGCTGGTGCAACTGTTCCTGATCTATTACGGCCTGGCGCAGTTCGAAGCTGTGCGCCAAAGCGTGCTCTGGCCTTACCTGTCCAGCGCCACCTTTTGCGCCTGCCTGGCCTTCGCGATCAACACCAGTGCCTATAGCGCAGAGCTGCTGGCCGGCAGCCTGAAATCCACCGCCCATGGCGAGATCGAAGCCGCCAGGGCCATGGGCATGTCCCGTTTGACCCTGTACCGCCGCATTCTCCTGCCGTCGGCCTTGCGCCGGGCATTGCCGCAGTACAGCAACGAGGTGTTGATGATGCTGCAAACCACCAGCCTCGCTTCCATCGTCACCCTCGTGGATATCACCGGCGCGGCACGCACGGTCAGCTCACGGTTCTATCTGCCGTTCGAAGCGTTCATCACCGCCGGCCTCATCTACCTCGCCCTGACCTTCATTCTGGTGCGTCTGTTCAAGCTGGCCGAGCGCCGCTGGCTGGCGTATCTGGCACCGCGCAAGCATTAAGGAGCTGATATGGAACACATTCAATACCTGCTGCCGTGGAGTGCTTCGGGCACTGAACGCACGCTGTCGCTGTTTCGTTTTGGCAGCGGGCCACGCAAGGCGTACATCCAGGCTTCCTTGCATGCCGACGAGCTGCCGGGGATGCGTGTCGCCGTTGAACTCAAGCGCCGTCTGCTTGAACTGGAAGCACAAGGCCGCCTGACAGGAATCATCGAATTGGTACCGATGGCCAACCCGATCGGTATCGGCCAGATGTTCCAGGCCACCCATCAGGGTCGCTTCGAGTTCTCCAGCGGCAAGAACTTCAACCGCGACTTCCCGGAGCTGGCCGAAGCCGTCGCACCGTTACTGGAAGGTCGACTGGGAAATGACGCCGACGCCAACGTCGCACTGATCCGCCGTGCCATGGCCGATGTGCTCGCCGACATGCCGCCACCGGCTTCGGAGCTCGATGGCCTGCGCCGCGTGTTGCTGCAGCATGCCTGTGACGCCGATGTGGTGCTGGACCTGCACTGCGATTTCGAATCGATCATGTTGTTGTATGCGATGCCGCAACACTGGCCACGCTTGCAGTCACTGGCCGCGCGCCTGGGTGCTGGCGTCACGCTGCTGGCCGAAGGTGCGGGCGGCAATGCCTTCGACGAAGCCTGCGCGATTCCCTGGTTGCGCCTGACCGAGATCTTCCCTGAAGCCAATATCCCGCTGTCGTGCGCGGCCACCACCATTGAATTACGTGGCATGGCGGACACCGAGCGTGAGCAATGCGTCGACAGCGCTCAGGCCATTCTCGGTTATCTCGCAGAGCAAGGCCTGATCAGCGGTGAATGGCCGGCAGCACCGCCGTCCCGTTGTGAAGCGATGCCCTTCGCCGGTGCGCAGTACGCGTATGCGCCGCACCCTGGGGTGGTGAGTTTTCTGCAACCGCTGGGAGCGCGAGTCAAGGTCGGCGACCCACTGTTCGAAGTCATTGACCCGCTGAACGACCACCATAGCGTAGTGCGCGCCAGCACCGACGGCATCCTCTACGCCCGTGAACGTCTGCGTTTTGCCCAGCCCGGTTTGTGGCTGGCCAAAGTCGCAGGCTTCACCCCTATTCGCCAAGGCCGCTTGCTCAGCGACTGATGCCAGAGAGTTCAAACCATGTACAAACTTGAAATTCAGGACCTGCACAAAAGCTACGGCGACCACCAGGTGCTCAAGGGCATATCCCTGCAAGCCCAGGCCGGTGACGTGATCAGCATCATTGGCTCCAGTGGCTCGGGCAAAAGCACCTTCCTGCGCTGCATCAACCTGCTGGAGCAGCCCAACGCCGGCAACATTGTGCTCAACGGCGAACCGCTCAAACTGGTGGCCAACAAACTCGGCGGGCTCAAGGCTGCCGAGCCCAGGCAGTTGCAACGCATGCGTTCACGCCTGTCGATGGTGTTTCAGCACTTCAACCTCTGGTCGCACATGAGTGCCCTGGAGAATGTCATGGAGGCCCCCGTGCATGTGCTGGGCCTGGGCAAGAAAGAGGCTCGGGAAAAGGCTGAGCACTACCTGAACAAAGTCGGGGTGGCGCACCGCAAGGATGCCTGGCCCGCCCATATGTCGGGTGGCGAACAGCAGCGCGTGGCGATTGCCCGCGCACTGGCGATGGAGCCGGAGGTGATGTTGTTCGATGAGCCAACCTCGGCCCTCGACCCCGAACTGGTGGGTGAAGTGCTCAAGGTCATGCAGGACCTGGCACTCGAGGGTCGCACCATGGTGGTCGTGACCCACGAAATGGGTTTTGCCCGCGAGGTCTCCAACCAACTGGTGTTCCTGCACAAGGGCCTGGTCGAAGAACGCGGCGACCCGCGTGAAGTGCTGGTCAATCCACAGTCCGAGCGCCTTCAGCAGTTTCTGGCCGGGAGCCTGAAGTAGTCCGCTGTTCAGCGATCGATTGCGCTGCGCTGCCCTGACCGGGTTGGCTTCAGATACACTCCAGCCAACCTTGTCAGGGCATCAGGCACAGCCCTTCTCCCACCTTCAGGAACCGTTGAGCCGGATATGCCAACCCCATCCAGAGACACCACGGTCTACGCCGCACCGGTCATGCGCAAACTGACGGAAATCGTTTCCGAGTTGCCGCCGTCACTGCGCAAGGTGGCAGACTTTATCCTGCGTCACCCGTTGAAAGCCGCGACGCTGACCATCGAGGAAATGGCTCACGAAACCTCGACCTCACCCGCCGCCGTCAACCGTTTGGCCAAGGCGTTGAACCTCGGTGGTTACACCGGCATGAAGGCCGAACTGGTCGCGACACTGCAGCAGATGGTGTCGCCGGTCGACAAGCTACGCAACGAACTGGCCCATCGCCCGGGCGGTGCATTTGGCCTGCATGAGCAAATCCAGAGCGCCAGCAGCAACCTGGCCACGGCGGCGACCAACAACCACGCCGACACCTTTGAAGCGTTCGTCACGCGCCTGACCACCGCGCGCAAGATTTATATCCTGGGGTTCGGCAACAGTGTTTACTTCGCCGGCCTCGCCGCCTCGACCCTGATGCCCTTCTGCGCCGACGCCACCGCTATCAGCATGGAAGGCGGCAACGAAAATGCCGCGTACCGACTGGCCGCGATCACCGATCAGGACGTGTTGCTGGCGATCTCCCTGCCACGCTACTCCCTCGACACCCTGCAACTGGCACGTTTCGCCAATGAACGTGGCGCGTCGGTGCTGGCAATTACCGACTCACCCGCCTCGCCGCTAACCGGCATTGCCGAGCATGTGCTGTTTGCGCCTTGCGATCATCCGGTGTTGACCAGTTCCAACATCGCCATGCTCGCCTTGATCGAAGGGTTGGTCGCCGGTGTGATGGCGCGCAACAAAGAAGCAGTCAAACTGGCGACCGAACTGACAGAAAGCGTGATGTCGTACCTGCACATCCCAACCAGCGGTAAACCACCGAAAAAGTGATGCCGTTATCGTTTGGCGATGCCTTGAAAATGAAACTGGCCGGCTGACAAATGTCAGCCGGCCAGTTTCACTCGCAGCTCACTCAAATCAGATTAACGCTGAGAGAGGGGGGACTCCTTGGAAATCAGGGCCGCCTGTCCTGCCATCGGTTTTACCCACGTCAGGTAGGCCAGCACCAGCAACACGATCCAGACCACGCCGACGATCAACGCAGCCTGTGTGTCCGGGAAATAGCCCAGCACACCGAAGACGAACAGCATGAAGGCAATCGCCGCCATCGGCGCATAGGGCCAGAACGGCACCGGGAACTTCAGTTGCGCAACCTGCTCGGCACTCATGGAGCGACGCATGGCCACCTGGGTCAACAGAATCATCAGCCAGACCCACACCGTGGCAAAGGTCGCGATGGAGGCGATCAGCAGAAAAACGTTTTCCGGGATCAGGTAGTTCAGCAACACGCCCAGCAGCAGCGCACAGCTCATCACAACCACCGTCAGCCACGGTACGCCATTGCGCGACAAGCGGGCGAAGCCTTTCGGGGCGTGCCCTTGCTGAGCCAGGCCATACATCATGCGACCCGCACCGAAGATGTCACTGTTGATGGCCGACACTGCCGCCGAGATCACCACGATGTTGAGGATAGTGGCCGCCGAGCTGATGCCCAGGTTGTCGAAAATCTGTACGAACGGGCTGCCCTGGCTGCCGATCTGCTGCCACGGAAAGATCGACATCAACACCAGCATCGTCAACACGTAGAACAACAGAATACGCAACGGCACGGCATTGATTGCCCTCGGCAGCACATGCTGTGGGTCCTTGGCCTCACCGGCGGTAACGCCGATGATTTCAATGCCACCAAAGGCAAACATCACCACCGCAAACGAGGCGATCAGACCGCCCACGCCATTGGGCATGAAACCGCCCTGGGTCCAGAGGTTGCTGATATCCGTCGCCTGGGCACCCGGCGCACTGCTGATACCAAACAGCATGATGCCGAAGCCGCCCAGGATCATCGCAACGATGGCCGCAACCTTGAGCAACGACAGCCAGAACTCCATTTCACCGAAGACCTTGACGTTGCACAGGTTCAAGCCGCCGACCACCGAGACGATGCCCAGCACCCAGATCCAGCGCGAGACTTCCGGGAACCAGAACCCCATGTAAATGCCGAACGCCGTCACGTCGGCCATGCCGACGATGACCATTTCAAACGCGTAGGTCCAACCGAGGATGAAGCCCGCCATCGGCCCCAGATAGGTGCTGGCGTACTGGCCGAACGAGCCGGCCACCGGGTTGTGCACGGCCATCTCGCCGAGGGCGCGCATGACCATGAACACCGCCGCGCCACCGATCAGGTAAGCGAGCAGGACCGCGGGGCCAGCCATTTGAATGGCCGAGGCAGAACCGTAGAACAGCCCGGTGCCGATCGCCGACCCCAGTGCCATGAAGCGAATATGTCGGGCAGAGAGCCCTCGTTTCAAACCTTTTGCTGGCTGATGCATTGCTCGTCCTTATTTATTCTTGTTCGATGCAAAATCGAATCGCTGGCAAGCCAGCTCCCACAGGTTCAGCGCACCCCCTGTAGGAGCTGGCTTGCCAGCGAAGGGGCCATCACAGGCTCGGCAGCAACTTCGCCGTCACCAGCTCATTCAGGCAGCGCGACGCCAACAACTCGGTCGCCGCGTTGATGTCCGGCGCAAAGAAGCGGTCCTTCTCATAGAACGGCACTTCGTTACGCAGGATGGCGCGAGCCTGTTCCAGTTTCGGCGAAGTCTTCAGGCCATTGCGCAGGTCCAGGCCCTGAGCCGCGGCCAGCCATTCCACGGCGAGAATCCCGCGGGTGTTCTCGGCCATTTCCCACAGGCGCTTGCCCGCCGCCGGGGCCATCGAGACGTGGTCTTCCTGGTTGGCCGAGGTCGGCAGGCTGTCCACCGAATGCGGATGGGACAGCGCCTTGTTCTCGCTGGCCAGGGCCGCCGCGGTGACCTGGGCGATCATGAAGCCGGAGTTCACGCCGCCGTTGGCCACCAGGAACGGCGGCAGTTGCGACATGTGCTTGTCCATCATCAGCGAGATACGGCGCTCGCTCAGGGAACCGATTTCGGCGATGGCCAGGGCCATGTTGTCGGCGGCCATGGCCACCGGCTCGGCGTGGAAGTTGCCGCCGGAGATCACGTCGCCTTCGGCGGCGAACACCAGCGGGTTGTCGGAGACAGCGTTGGCTTCGATGGCCAGCACTTCGGCGGCCTGACGGAACTGGGTCAGGCAGGCGCCCATGACTTGCGGCTGGCAGCGCAGGGAGTACGGATCCTGGACCTTTTCGCAATTCTCGTGGGAGTCGGAGACTTCGCTGCGCTCGCCCAGCAGATCGCGGTAAGCGGCGGCGGCGTCGATCTGGCCTTTCTGGCCACGGGCGGCGTGGATGCGCGCGTCGAACGGCGAACGCGAACCCAGCACCGCTTCAACGGTCAGGCCGCCGAGGGCCAGGGCGCCGGCGAACAGGTCTTCACCTTCGAACAGGCCGCGCAGGGCGAACGCGGTGGACACCTGGGTGCCATTGAGCAGGGCCAGGCCTTCTTTCGCGGCCAGGGTCAGCGGGGTCAGGCCGGCGACTTTCAGCGCTTCGGTGGCTTCCATCCACTCGCCCTTGTAGCGCGCCTTGCCCTCGCCCAGCAGCACCAGCGACATGTGCGCCAACGGCGCCAGGTCACCGGAGGCACCGACCGAGCCTTTCAATGGAATGTGCGGGTACACCTCGGCGTTGATCAGGGCGATCAGCGCATCGATCACCACGCGGCGGATGCCGGAGAAACCCCGGCTCAGGCTGTTGACCTTGAGCACCATGATCAGGCGCACCAGCTCGTCGCTGATCGGCTGGCCGACACCGGCGGCATGGGACAGCACCAGCGAACGCTGCAGGTTTTCCAGGTCTTCGCTGGCGATGCGGGTCGAGGCCAGCAGGCCGAAACCGGTGTTGATCCCGTAGGCGGTGCGGTTCTCGGCGAGGATCTGTTCCACGCAGGCCACGCTGGCCTCGATCTGGGCCGCGGCGCTGTGGTCGAGGGTCAGTTTCACCGGCTGCTGATAGACGTCACGCAGTTGGGCGAGGCTCAGTTGGCCGGGGATCAGGTTTAGCGCAGTCATTTTGTGCTCCTTTTGAGAGTTGTCATTAACTCACCAGACGCTCCGGAGTTGTCCGTTGTCCGTCGCGTCTGCCTTTTGGGGAGCCGCGCCTTGGCACGTTGGTGTTGTGTGGAAATCAGTTCAAATTCGGCAAAGCTTTCTGCAGCAAGGCCGGGTCTTTCAAAACGCTCGCAGCAGCGGCGATGTCCGGTGCCAGCCAGCGATCCTGGTCGTAAGCCGGAACGCGCTCACGAAGCAGACGCCACGCCGCATCGGTGCCGGCGCCAAAACGTTGCTCCTTGAGGAATTCGAACGCCTGGGCCGCCAGCAGGTACTCGATGGCGAGAATCTGCGTGCAGTTTTCCAGGGCGCGGTGCAGCTTCAGCGCGGCGTTGGTGCCCAGGCTCAGGTGATCTTCCTGCAGGCCCGATGTCACGTAGTTATCCAGCACCGCCGGTTGCGCCAGTTGACGGTTCTCCGCGCACAGCGAAGCAGCCACGTATTGCACGATCATCATCCCCGAGTTTACTCCCGGGTTGGCCACCAGGAAGGCCGGCAGACCACTAACGTGCGGGTTGATCAAACGGTCCAGGCGGCGCTCGGCGATGGAGCCGATTTCCGCCATGGCAATCGCCAGCAGGTCCGCCGCCAATGCCACGGACTGGCCATGAGGGTTGGCCTGGGACACCACGCGGTAATTGTCAGCGGTGCCCAGCACCAGCGGGTTGTCGGTGGCACCGTTGAGTTCGGTTTCGATTTGCCTGATCGCGTGTACCAATTGGTCGCGAGCGGCGCCGTGCACCTGCGGGATCGAACGGATGCTCAGGGCATCTTGCGTGCGAATGCCTTTGCTCTGGGCGATCACTTCGCTGCCATCGAGCAAGGCCCGCAGATTGATCCCGACCTGTTGCATGCCCGGGTGCGGCTTGAGCGCAATGATCTCGGGGTCGAAGGCGTCAATCTGACCGCGCTGGGCTTCAAAGCTCATGGCGCCAATCACGTCGGCCCATTCCAGCAGGCGCGTGGCATCGGCAATCGCCAGGCAGCTCAGGCCGGTCATGCAGGGCGTACCGTTGACCAGGCACAAACCGTCCTTGGCGCCAAGGCGAACCGGTTGCAGGCCTTCTTCGGCGAGGGCCTGCTGCGCGGAAACCACCTGACCGCGATAGCTGACATTGCCAACACCCAGCAGCGCGATGCCGATGTGCGCCATGTGGGTCAGGTAGCCCACGGAACCCTGGGACGGCACTTGCGGGGTGATACCACGGTTGAGCAGTGCCAGCAGTGCTTCGACGACCTGACGGTGCAGGCCGGATTTACCGTGGCTGTAATTGACGATGGCCGCGCACATGATCGAGCGGGTCTGCTCGTCGCTCAATACCGCACCAACGCCACAGGCGTGGCTGAGCAAGGTATTGCGCGACAACTGGCTGAGTTGTTCGTCCTGCAGCGAGACGTTGCACAGCGCGCCCAGGCCCGTGTTGATGCCGTAGGCACGTTCGCCGCTGGTGACGATGCGCTGGACGATGGCCTGGGCATTTTCGATACGCGCCCAGATCGGCGCCGACAGCTCAAGCTGTGCGCCATGACGCGCCACGGCGACCACATCCCGCCAAGTGACCTGCGCCTCGGTGATAAGGATTTTTTCGGCCTGGGACATCATTAACCTCGTGCGTACAAACCTGAATATTGATGCAGCTTTACTGGCCCCTTCGCTGGCAAGCCAGCTCCTACAGGGTTGCGCACGCACTGTAGGAGCCGGCTTGCCGGCGAAGAGGTCAGCACAGCCGATACAAACCTTTTAAACCACCGCCGCCCGACGCTGCACAAAGCGGTCGACATACTCATCCGCCGGCGAATGCAGGATCTCTCTCGGCGTGCCGACCTGGATCAGGCGGCCGTCCTTGAGGATCGCGATGCGGTTGCCGATGCGCACGGCCTCGTCGAGGTCGTGAGTGATGAAAACGATGGTCTTGTGCAGGGTCTTTTGCAGTTCCAGCAACTGATCCTGCATCTCCGCGCGGATCAGCGGGTCGAGGGCGCTGAACGCTTCGTCCATCAGGATGATGTCGGTGTCCGCCGCCAGGGCGCGGGCCAGGCCCACACGCTGACGCATGCCGCCGGAGAGCTGGTGCGGGTATTTGTTTTCGTAGCCCTTTAGGCCCACGGTGTTGATCCAGTGCAGCGCACGCTCGGCGCACATGGCTTTGCTTTCGCCACGGATTTTCAGGCCGTAGGCGACGTTCTCCACCACAGTCTTGTGCGGCAGCAGGCCGAAGCTCTGGAACACCATGCTGATCTTGCGCCGACGAAATTCGCGCAGGGCTTCCATGTCGTATTGCAGGATGTCCACGCCGTCCACCAGGATCGCGCCACTGGTCGGGTCGATCAGACGGTTGAAGTGGCGCACCAGGGTCGACTTGCCGGATCCCGAAAGACCCATGATCACGAAGATCTCGCCGCTGCCAATGCTCAGCGACAGGTCGTTCACGCCGACCACGCAGCCGGTTTCGGCCAGCACCTGGTCCTTGGTCTTGCCCTGGCCGACCATGGCCAGCGCGTCCTTGGCACGGTTGCCGAATATCTTGAAGACGTTCTTGACTTCGATCTTGCTCACGGTTGCGTTGTTCATTTGCTCACCTCATGCCGTGCGCGACCATACGCCTGTGTAATGCGGTCGATCACTACAGCCAGAATCACGATCGCCAGGCCGGCTTCAAGACCACGTCCGACGTTGAGGGTCTGAATCCCCACCAGCACGTCTTCACCCAAGCCACGGGCACCGATCATCGAGGCGATCACCACCATCGACAGGGCCATCATGGTGGTCTGGTTGATCCCGGCCATGATGCTCGGCAGGGCCAGCGGCAATTGCACGCCGAACAGTTGCTGCCAGCGGTTGGCACCGAAGGCGTTGATCGCTTCCATCACTTCACCGTCGACCTGGCGAATGCCCAGATCGGTCAGGCGGATCAGCGGTGGCGCGGCGTAGATCACCGTGGCGAAAATTGCCGGAACCTTGCCCAGGCCAAACAGCATCAGCACCGGGATCAGGTACACGAAGCTCGGCATGGTCTGCATGATGTCCAGCAACGGCATCAGCACCGAACGCAGGCGATTGCTGCGTGCCGAGAGAATGCCCAGCGGAATGCCGATCAGCACCGAGATGATCGTCGCTACCATCATCAGCGCCAGGGTCTGCATCAGCTTGTCCCAGAGGCCGACCGCACCCACCAGGAACAGCAGCCCGACGATCACTGCCGTGGTCACGACTTTACGGGTCGCGTGCCAGGCCACGCCCGCCACGATCGCCAGCATCAGCCACCAGGGCGCTGCGCGCAGCAGCCCTTCAAGATTGACGATGGCCCACAACAGGGTATCGGAGATGTGCCGGAACACGTCGCCGTAGTTGGTAACCAGCGAATCGACCCAACTGTTGACCCAGTCGGCGATGGAAAAGGTAAAGCTTTCGGGAAACATAAGAGACTCTCAATCAAGGGGTTGTGATCAAGCATCCGACTGCCGCTACCGGCAGCCGGAGAGGCCCAACCTACAAGGCCGCGTCGATTTTCTTGGCTGCGTCGTCGCTCACCCATGCGTGCCAGACTTCAGGATGTTCCTTCAAGAAGATCTTGGCCAGTTTTGGCGACTCGATCCGCTCTTTGGTCATGCGTCCCAGGTTCTGGTTCAGCAGGTCGATCGGCAGGTTGACCTTTTCCAGCACGGCCACCAGTTCCGGGGCTTCTTCGTGGAAAGTCTTGGACAGGCCGACCTTGATGGTCACGGTCTTGTCCACGCCTGGTTTCTCTTCCAGCTTGACCACGTCGACCTGGCCCATCAGCGGGGTTGGCGACCAGTAGTAGAACAGGATCGGCTCGCCACGTTTGTAGCTCGACAGCACGGCAGCATCCAGCGCCGGGCCGGTGCCTGGGCGGAAGTTGGTGTAGGTGCTTTCCAGACCGTAGCTTTTGAGCATTTCGCTGTTGTCCAGCTCACAGGTCCAGCCAGCGGGGCAGTTGTAGAAACGGCCCTTAGAGGGCTCTTCGGCGTCCTTGAAAATCGCCGAGTACTTGCCCAGGTCAGCAATGTTCTTCAGGTCTGGCGCCTTGGCTTCCAGCTTGCGCTTGGCGTCGCCTTCAATCACGTAGCGCGGTACGTACCAGCCCTCGACGGCGCCCACCACTGGCGCGCCGACACCGACGACTTTGCCGGCCTTCTCAGCCTTGTTCCAGACTTCGCTGCGGCCGACCCACTCTTCGGCAAACACCTGGATGTCGTTGCTGCTCAGGGCGTTTTCCATGGTGATGGAGTTGCCCGGCAGGCTGTCGGTCTTGCAGTCGTAGCCTTTCTCCAGCACGACTTGCAGCACGTCGGTCAGGAGCATGGCGCTTTCCCAGTTCAGGCCGGCAAATTTCACCGGTTTGCCCGACTCGCACCAACCTGCCGCCTGAGTGGCGCCAGCGCTGGCCAGCAGGCCCATGGAAAGCAATGTGGTCAGCAGGGTCTTGTTCGATTTCATTGTTGTGACGCTCCTAATCATGAATTGGCTTACGGCAGTCAAGTGGCATCCAGCCCTGTCCACGTCCAATCAGGCCTGCGCCGCAGCGCGACCAGCTTCGCTTGTTTTAGGTTGTACAACGCTGTTCTGCTCGACCGGCAGAATCAATTGATCAGGCACTGTGCCGTGCCATTTTTTAGCACACAGGTAATACAGGGCTGCGGGTAGCACCAGGCCGATGACCCAGGAAATATCCACATCACCCAGGGCCGCCACCAGCGGACCGGTATAGAACTTGGTAGAGATGAACGGCAGTTGCACCAGCACACCGAACACATAGACGCTGATACCGAGAAGGTTCCAGCGACCGTAGCGACCATTCGGATCGGCCAGCGCCGGTACGTCATAGCGCTCGCGAGTGATGCAGTAGTAGTCCACCAGGTTGATCGCGCTCCAAGGGGTAAAGAACGCCAGCAGGAACAGGATGAAAGACTTGAACGCGCCGAGGAACGAGTGCTGACCGAGCAACGCCATCAGGGTCGCAGCACCGACGATGACCAGCACGAAGACCAGACGCTGCAAGCGCGTTACCTTCAGGTCACCACGGAAACCGCTGATGATGGTCGCAATGCACATGAAACTGCCGTAGGAGTTCAGCGTGGAGATGGTGACCTTGCCGAACGCGATGCTGAAGTACAGCAGCGCAGCAGTGGCACCGGTACCACCCAGACCCACGATGTACGCCACTTCATGGCCGGCGTATTGCCCGTTGGCCGAAGCGGCAGCGAACACGCCGAGGACCATCGCCACCTGCGCACCAATGACCGAACCTGCGCCAGCGGCAAAAAAAGTTTTCACCGCGGAAATCTTGCTCGGCAGGTAGCGAGAATAGTCAGCCACATAAGGGCCGAAGGCGATCTGCCAGGACGCCGCGAGCGACACCGCGAGCAAGAAACTGCTCCAGCTGAAGTGGCGGATTTGCAACAGTGCGCCAACGTCAACCTGGCTCATCAGACGGCTGAACAGATAAACAAAGGCAATCACGCCAATGATGCTGGCAACACGGCCGATCCAATGGATCACCCGATAACCGAGCACCGTGACCAGCACGATGACACTGGCGAAAAGGAGGATGCCGACGGTGTCACTGACGCCAAACAACTGGCCCAGCGCCTGGCCGGAAAGTACGGTGCCCGTTGCGGTGAAACCGAGGTACATCAGACAGACCAGCACGATCGGGATGGCCGCGCCATAAACGCCGAACTGGACCCGGCTGGAGATCATCTGCGGCAGGCCAAGCTTTGGACCTTGTGCCGCATGCAACGCCATAACCCCGCCGCCGAGCAGTTGCCCGATCAACAGACCGATCAGTGACCAGAACACATCACCGCCCAGCACCACGGCCAGGGCCCCGGTGACAATCGCGGTGATTTGCAGGTTGGCACCCATCCACAGGGTGAACTGGCTAAACAGACGACCGTGTCTTTCCGCTTCCGGGATGTAGTCGATCGAGCGTTTCTCGATCAACGGTTTGTTGCCTGCACGTTCGCTGTTAACAGCCATGGTTCAACCTCTGTGGATTGTTATTCTTGGTTGGAGCAACCCCTGTAGGAGCCGGCTTGCTGGCGATGGCGGTTTGCCTGACACCTTGCGGTGTCTGAATCGCCAGCAAGCCGGCTCCTACAGGTTTTTTTGCGTTAAGCCGAAGCCTGTTTTATTTGCCGGTAATCATCGGCAGGTTCAGCCCTTGTTCCTTGGCGCAGTCGATGGCGATCTGGTAACCGGCATCGGCGTGACGCATGACACCGGTGGCCGGGTCGTTGTGCAGTACGCGAGCGATACGCTCGGCCGCTTCGTCAGTACCGTCGCAGACAATCACCATGCCCGAGTGCTGGGAGAAGCCCATGCCGACGCCGCCGCCGTGGTGCAGGGACACCCAGGTCGCGCCGCTCGCGGTGTTGAGCAGGGCGTTGAGCAGTGGCCAGTCGGACACGGCGTCGGAACCGTCCTGCATCGATTCGGTTTCACGGTTCGGGCTCGATACCGAACCGGAGTCCAGGTGGTCGCGACCGATCACGATTGGCGCGGACAATTCGCCGCTACGCACCATTTCGTTGAACGCCAGGCCCAGCTTGGCACGCAGGCCCAGGCCAACCCAGCAGATACGTGCCGGCAGACCCTGGAAGCTGATGCGCTCACGGGCCATGTCCAGCCAGTTGTGCAGGTGGGCGTCGTCCGGGATCAGTTCTTTTACTTTTGCGTCAGTCTTGTAGATGTCTTCAGCGTTGCCCGACAGAGCCGCCCAACGGAACGGGCCGATACCACGGCAGAACAGCGGACGGATGTAGGCCGGTACGAAGCCAGGGAAGTCGAATGCGTTTTCCACGCCTTCTTCTTGCGCCATCTGGCGGATGTTGTTGCCGTAGTCGAAGGTCGGGATGCCTTGCTTCTGGAATTCCAGCATCGCCTTGACGTGCACGGCCATCGATTGCTTGGCGGCTTTGATCACAGCTGCCGGCTCGGTCTTGGCACGAGCGCGGTACTCTTCCCAGGTCCAGCCAGCCGGCAGGTAGCCGTTGAGCGGGTCGTGGGCGCTGGTCTGGTCGGTGACCATGTCCGGACGCACACCGCGACGGACCAGTTCCGGCAGGATTTCTGCCGCGTTGCCCAGCAGGGCGATGGAAATCGCTTTGCCTTCTTTGGTGTATTTGGCGATGCGGGCCAGCGCGTCGTCGAGGTCTTTGGCTTGCTCGTCGACATAACGGCTTTTCAGACGGAAATCGATGCTGACCTGCTGGCATTCGATGTTCAGCGAGCAAGCGCCAGCCAGGGTTGCAGCCAGAGGCTGAGCGCCACCCATGCCGCCCAGGCCAGCGGTCAGTACCCACTTACCGGTCAGGTTGTCGTTGTAGTGCTGGCGACCGGCTTCAACGAAGGTTTCGTAGGTGCCCTGGACGATGCCCTGGCTGCCGATGTAGATCCAGCTGCCGGCGGTCATCTGGCCGTACATGGCCAGGCCTTTGGCGTCCAGTTCGTTGAAGTGTTCCCAGCTCGCCCAGTGCGGAACCAGGTTGGAGTTGGCGATCAGCACGCGCGGGGCGTTGCTGTGGGTCTTGAACACGCCGACCGGCTTGCCGGATTGCACCAGCAGGGTCTCGTCGTCGTTCAGGTTGGTCAGGCTTTCGACGATCTTGTCGTAGCATTCCCAGTTACGTGCCGCACGACCGATACCACCGTAAACCACCAGTTCTTTAGGGTTCTCGGCAACTTCCGGATCGAGGTTGTTCATCAGCATGCGCAGCGGCGCTTCGGTCAGCCAGCTCTTGGCGGTCAGCTTGTTACCGCGGGCAGCACGGATTTCAACGTCACGAAACTTAGTAGGTTTATTGTCAGTCACGAAAAGAACTCCTCAGCAATCAATCCAAACCAACCCAGGCAGTGGGCGAGCAAGCCAATGGGCATCAGTGCACACCGGCGAATCAGTGGACGATGGTTGAGTCCTCGTGACTCATACACATACGTCTTTACTTGTACATACAAGCATATGCAATCAAGCGGCCAACTTGCCGGATGAGCATTCAAGAAAAATTCTGAAACGGCTGCAGAGCGCCTGGAACAAGGGTTTTGGCGTAGATGAAATTTTTCGAGGGGATATTTTGGAGGATAGGCGGGTTGTTACTTGAGCGTGGTTTTGCGCCACACTGGGGCGTTCGGTAACAAAGTGGTGCGCGGAGGGAAACGATCTGAGGGATAAAACAACATCGCGGGCAAACCACGCTCCCTGTAGGAGCGAGCTTGCTCGCGATGGTCGTGAACGATAACGTGTAGAACCAGATGCCCAGCGGCGAATCTGGTTTTTTCGCGAGCGAGCTCGCTCCTACAGGGATGGTGTATTAGCGTGCAGAAAGTTCGATCACGCAGCAGGCTGTATTGCTGGTGACTTCCAGCAGGCCAGTGTTACCGACAAGTTGCAGGCAATCATGACGACCCAGCTGCGAAGCACTGTTACCGACCTTCACCTCAAGCGCATCGCTGACGCTGAACACCAGCACAGTCCCGGCCTCGCTGAAAAACCGCTGCTCACCGCTCAGCCATTGCAGCCGTGCGCTGTAACGCTGCGGTGCGTAGATCAGGTTGAAATCGCGGATCGGCCCGCCGAGCAAGGTGCAGGACACCTTGCTTTCACCGCTGAAGGCAAACGGGTCCAGCGGTAACAGAGGCCGCGTGCTCTGACCATCAACCGACAAGGTCATGCCGTCGCCCTGCAACACGGTGATGATCCGCTCGTAACCGGCGAAGGTGGAAAACCCACCCGATTCACCGATGTCGGCAATCGACAGGCGCCAGCCAAACCCGTCCAGGCCGGTGCCGGCATCGCGGGTGATTTCTTCGGTGCTGCCGCCGCCGTTTTTCCACGGCATGCGTGGGTAATCTTTGGCGCGTAAAACTTTCAATTCACTCATTTATGGAACCGACCTTCCAGACGATGACGGGAACCGGGGTGGATCAAGCGGGCAGCGGTCACTGGCTGGCGGCCGGACCAGGTGCGGCGACGGATCAGCAGGCACGGCTCGCCCTTTTCAATCTGCAGCAACTTGCACTCGGACGGCTCGGCCAGGATTGCCTCGACCACATGCTCGCCTTCGGTCAGCGGCGCGACCTGGTTGAGATAGGCGTAGGGCGTTTGCAGGGTAAAGTCCTGCTTGAGGTAGTCCGGCGCCACCAGCGCATTGACGAAACGGTCTTCGATTTGCACCGGAATATCGTTTTCGAAATGCACGATCAGCGAGTGGAACACCTTCTGCCCTTCGCGCATGTCCAAGGCCAGGGCGCGCTCGGAGCCGGCGGCCTCTTCCTCAAGGGTGATGACCTTGCAGGTGTGGCGATGACCGCGAGAGGCAATTTCATCAGCGATGTTGTGCACTTCGAACAGTGCGGACTGGCTTTTCGGCTCGGCGACGAACGTACCGACGCCTTGCATGCGCACCAGCAGACCGTCGGCAGTCATCTCGCGCAGCGCGCGGTTGATGGTCATGCGACTGAAGCCCAGCTGGCTGACCAGCTCGCTTTCCGACGGCACGCGGTAATGCGGCGGCCAGTTTCCACTGTCGATTTGCTGGGTGATCATCTGTTTGACGCGGGCGTACAAGGGCGCCGGACTGTCGCCCATGTTCGCGGCCAACGGAGAGACTGGAGGCGGAGTCGGCACGGTTAATCCTTGTTCGTTGAAAAGAGATTGCTAGCTTGCCGGAGTTTACCGGGCAGGCAAACGTCTGTATATGTATATACAAATAACACACGATGGGGTGCTGAACCATGTCCGCCTTCTTTGCCGAACGCGCGCTGCTGCCTAGTGGATGGGCCAATAATGTACGTCTTGAAGTCAACGCCGACGGCGTATTGACCCATATCCAGGCCGATTCCCATGCAGATGGCGCCGAGCGGTTGAGCGGCCCGCTGCTGCCGGGCATGCCGAATCTGCACTCCCACGCCTTCCAGCGGGCCATGGCCGGGCTGGCGGAAGTGGCGGGTAATCCGAACGACAGTTTCTGGACCTGGCGCGACCTGATGTATCGTCTCGTCGGAAAAATCAGTCCGGAGCAACTCGGCGTCATCGCTCGTCAGCTGTACATCGAAATGCTCAAGGCCGGGTACACCTCGGTGGCTGAATTTCACTATGTGCATCACGACAGCAATGGTCAGCCTTACGCGGATCCGGCCGAACTGGCCCTGCGCATCAGCCAGGCTGCCAGCTCCGCGGGTATCGGATTGACCCTGCTGCCGGTGCTCTACAGCCACTCCGGTTTCGGTGGCCAGGCGCCGAACGACGGTCAGCGCCGTTTTATCAACAGCACGGAAAACTACCTGAAGCTGCAATCGCGCCTGCAACCGGTCCTGGCACAACAACCGGCGCAAGCCCTGGGTCTGTGCTTCCACTCGCTGCGCGCGGTCACGCCGCAGCAGATCAGCGAAGTGCTGGCGGCCAGCGACAAGCAATGCCCGGTGCACATCCACATCGCCGAGCAGCAGAAAGAAGTCGACGACTGCCTGACCTGGAGCGGTCGTCGTCCGCTGCAATGGCTGTACGAAAACATCGAAGTCAATCAGCGCTGGTGCCTGGTCCACGCGACCCACGCCAACCCGGAAGAAGTCACGTCGATGGCCAAGAGCCGCGCCATCGCCGGCCTGTGCCTGACCACCGAAGCCAACCTGGGGGACGGGATCTTCCCGGCAGTGGATTTCCTCGCCCAGGGCGGCCGCATGGGCATTGGTTCCGACAGCCATGTGTCGTTGAGCGTGGTGGAAGAATTGCGTTGGCTGGAATACGGCCAGCGCCTGCGCGACCAGCGGCGTAACCGCTTGTATGCCGCGGATCAGCCAATGGTCGGCCGCACGTTGTTCGATGCAGCGCTGGACGGCGGCGCTCAGGCGCTGGGGCAACCGATTGGTGCACTGGAAGTCGGCAAGCGCGCGGATTGGCTGGTGCTGGACGGCAACGATCCATATCTGGCGACAGCCAATGGCGACGGGATTCTCAACCGCTGGCTGTTTGCCGGTGGCGATCGTCAGGTGCGGGACGTGTTGGTGAACGGCCAGTGGGTGGTGCGCGACGGGCGGCATGCTGATGAGGAAGAAAGCAATCGCGCCTTCACTCAAGTCCTGCGCGAACTCCTGGGCTGACCCAAACCCTGTAGGAGCTGGCTTGCCAGCGAAGAGGCCATCAGATTCAACAAATGTGTTGGACCGACGGACCGTCTTCGCTGGCAAGCCAGCTCCTACAAAAAGAGGCCATCAGATTCAACAAATGTGTTGGGCCGACGGACCGTCTTCGCTGGCAGGCCAGCTCCTACAAAAAGCGGTCATCAGGTTCAACAGATGTGTTGGCTGACGAATCGCATTCGCTGGCAAGCCAGCTCCTACACAGGGTATGTGCTTAGTTGGAGGTCTCGGCCATCTGCTGTTCCGACGCCCGCCAGATCAGCCGAGTGGTGTCGTAACCCTGCTGACGCGCCTTGCTCAGCAGCTCCTCACGCACCACACCGTTCACGGTCGGCGTGCGCGACAACAACCACAAATACTTCCGGCTTGGATCGCCGACAATGGCGGTCTTGTAGTCATCGCTGACGTACAGCACCCAGTATTCGCCCTTCGCCGTACCCGGAATCAGCCTGGAGAACCAGGTATCGAATTCGACCCACAGCTTGTCGTTCTTGCCGGGTTCCTGTGGAAAAGCCGTGCCCTTGACCTCTTCCCATTGCCACTGCGCCGTCAGGCAGCGGTTCAGCACCGCTACGTTACCGTCAGGCTTGAGCGTGTAATGGGCTTCGGATTGCGCGCAGTCGCGCTGGAAGTACATCGGCATGCGGGCCAGCTCGTACCAGGTGCCCTGGTAGCGCTTGAGGTTGACGCTTTTGACAGTCTTGGGGGCCAATGGGTCATGGCCAGGCGTGGCACAGCCGGCCAACATCAGGCCGGCAAAAAGGATGATCAATAACTGCTTCATTATTTTTCTCCCGTGGGCAAACGCCCCGGTTTACTTCAGGCCTTGGCCGGAAAACATCAGCACTTTGTCACCGGCGAACTGCACGCTGATAAAGCTGTTCTTGTCGCCCCAGGTGCAACTGGACATGCCGAGCGCGCCTGAACAATCGGCGGGTTTGCCCAACAGGGTTTCCACATCGGCCTTGGCCATGCCGGACGAGAGCTTCGAGTAGTTTTCCTGATTGACCTTGCTGCAGGCAGCCAGCAACACGCAGAACGAAAGCAGGGCGATGGAACGCAACGACATGGTGAAACTCCGGGGGGCGTAGGGGATTGGCATGGCTGCCAAGCTGAAGCTTAGAAGAGAAAACCCCTGTGAGGTTCCGTGCCCGGCAGGCTATTTGTCGGGCCACTCGTCTACCTTTTGCCGAAAATCAACCAGTTTCCTTGTTAATCGAGCATTTCGTCGTTTTTCAGCAAATCCGCCTAATCTTTGGCGCCGCTCAGTCGACATACAGGCAACGCAAAGTCATCTCGCTGGCATTTGCCCCCTTTTTGTAGACCAGACCCTCTGCGGTAGCTCATCCATGACCAGAAACATGAAGTTCAGCCACAAGATTTTGCTGGCTGCCGCCCTCGTGGTGGCCGTCGCATTCGCTTGTTTCATCCTGTTCAACGACTATCGCCAGCGCGAAACCTTGCACAACAGTACCGAAGCCTCGATGCAGGAACTCGGCAGCCTGACCACCAGCAACATCAAGACCTGGCTGGAAAGCCGCATGCAATTGCTGCAGTCGATGGCCCAACAGATCAGCGCCGATGGCAATGCTCCCGCTGGCCTGAAACGGATCATCGACCTGCCCGCCTACACCGGCAATTTCCAGCTCAGCTACTTCGGTGGCACCGACGGCGTAATGTTCTCGGTCCCGGCGGGCAACCGCGCGGCGGACTACGACCCACGCGCCCGTGGCTGGTACAAGGCGGCCAATAGCGCCCAACAGACCATCGTCACCGAACCGTACATTGCCGCGTCTTCCGGCAAGCTGGTCATCACCGTGGCCACCCCGGTGCAGCACCAGGGCCAGATGATCGGCGTCGCCGGCGCCGACATCGACCTGTCCAGCGTCAGCGCTATCATCAATTCGCTGAACTTCGGCGGCCACGGTCATGCGTTCATCGTCGGTGCCGACGGCAAGATCCTGATTCACCCGGACAGCAAGCTGGTGCTCAAGAGCCTGGCCGAGGCCTATCCGAGTGACACACCCAAAGTCAGCCCGGGCATGAAAGAAGTCGAGATCGATGGCAAGCGCCAGTTCATCTCGTTCACCCACGTCAACGGCGTGCCATCGGCGGACTGGTATGTGGCGCTGGTGCTCGACCAGGAAACGGCGTTCTCGATGCTCAGCGAGTTCCGCACCTCGGCGATCATCGCCATGGTGATTGCCGTGGTGATCATCATCGCCTTGCTGGGCATGCTCATCAGCCTGCTGATGCAGCCGCTGCTGACCATGGGTCGCGCCATGCATGACATCGCCGAAGGCGAAGGTGACCTGACCAAGCGCCTGACCATTCACGGCCACGACGAATTCGGCGCGCTGGGACTGTCGTTCAACCGTTTCGTCGAGCGCATTCATGCCTCGATCATCGAAGTGTCCTCGGCCACCGGCCAGGTCAACGAGGTGGCGTTGCGCGTGGTCGCAGCCTCCAACTCGTCGATGTTCAACTCCGACCAGCAAGCCTCGCGCACCAGCAGCGTGGCAGCGGCCATCAACCAGCTCGGGGCCGCCGCCCAGGAAATCGCCCAGAACGCCGCCCTGGCCTCGCAACATTCCAGCGATGCCCGCAGCCTGGCCGAAGACGGCCAGCAAGTGGTGGATAAAACCATCGCGGCGATGCAGCAGCTGTCGGCCAAGATCAGCGATTCGTGCGGCAACATCGAAACCCTCAACAGCAATACGGTCAACATCGGACAGATTCTGGAAGTGATTACCAGCATCTCCCAGCAAACCAACCTGCTGGCACTGAACGCCGCCATCGAAGCGGCGCGTGCTGGCGAGGCCGGTCGTGGTTTTGCCGTGGTGGCCGATGAGGTGCGCAACCTCGCTCACCGCACCCAGGACTCGGCGCAGCAAGTGCAAACGATGATCGAAGAGCTGCAAGTCGGCGCCCGGGCAGCGGTGGGCATCATGACCGACAGCCAGCGTCAGAGCGAAAGCAGCGTCGGTATCGCCAACCTGGCGGGCGAACGCCTGGGCAGCGTGACCCAGCGCATCGGTGAGATCGATGGCATGAACCAGTCGGTCGCCACCGCGACCGAAGAACAGACGGCCGTGGTGGAGTCGATCAACGTCGACATCACCGAGATCAACACGCTGAACCAGGAAGGTGTGGAGAACCTGCAGTCGACCTTGCGCGCGTGTGCCGATCTTGAGCAGCAGGCGGCGCGGTTGAAGCAGTTGGTGGGTAGTTTCAGAATCTAGGGCGCCCTCACCGGCCTCTTCGCTGACAAGCCAGCTCCTACAAGTGGAGATCTACTGTAGGAGCTGGCTTGCCAGCGAAGACGGCATCGGCCGCCCTGAAAATCTAGAACCTGGATCCCGGCTTCGAAAGAAACGCCAATTCCTCAGCCGTAGACTCCCGCCCCAACACCGCATTGCGATGCGGAAACCGTCCAAACTGCGCAATCACCTTCTGATGCCGCTCGGCATAGTCCAGGTAATCGCTGAACAGCGCCCGATCAGTCTCCGGCTGCTGCGCCAGCAGTTCGAGGTGGCGCGAGACGCCTTCGTTCTGCACCGCGAGGTTTTCGCTGTGCTCGAACACCAGGTAGATGAATACCCGCTGAATCGGCTGCAATTGCCGGTCGAAATCCGCGGCAATACCTTGGGCTACCAGCTTCTGCGCCCGGAGATCGCCTGCAAAGGCTTTGGGAGTATCGCGAAAGATCATTCGCGGGATTTGATCGAGTAACAGCACCAGGGCCAGCCAACCTTCGGGACGTTGCATCCACTCGGTCAATCCGCCGGCCAGTGCCTGCTCGGTCCAGTCCCCGAAACGCTCGCGCGCTTCGAGGTCCTGGCTGTCGCGCTTGCCGAACCATAACCTGCCCTTCTGCGCCGCCACTTCGCTCGCCGATCCGGAGCTTCCGAACCACCAATCAAGCAACGGCTGCCAGGGCGCGGTCATGGTTTATTCCTTGTGGTAAGCCGTGACGCGGGCCACTTCTTCTTTCGAACCGAGGAACACCGCAACACGCTGGTGCAGGCCTTCCGGCTGGATGTCGAGGATGCGCTGGTGGCCGTCGGTGGATGCGCCGCCCGCTTGTTCCACCAGGAACGACATCGGGTTGGCTTCGTACATCAGGCGCAGTTTGCCCGGCTTGGATGGCTCGCGGCTGTCGCGTGGGTACATGAACAGACCGCCGCGGGTCAGGATGCGGTGCACGTCGGCGACCATCGCAGCGACCCAGCGCATGTTGTAGTTCTTTTTCAACGGGCCTTCATCGCCTGCCAGCAATTCGCCGACGTAGCGCTGTACCGGTGCTTCCCAGTGACGCTGGTTGGACGCGTTGATGGCAAATTCCTGGGTGGATTCAGGAATGGTGATGTTTTCGTGGGTCAACACGAAGCTGCCCATTTCACGGTCCAGGGTGAAACCTTTCACGCCGTGGCCCAGGGTCAGGATCAGCATGGTCTGCGGACCGTAGATCGCGTAACCGGCAGCCACTTGCTGGGTACCTGGCTGCAGGAAGGCCTTTTCATTCAAGGGCTCGTTCTGGCTCAGGTATTCGTTCGGGCAACGCAGCACAGAGAAGATGGTGCCGACCGGGGCGTTGATGTCGATGTTCGACGAACCGTCCAGCGGGTCGAATACCAGCAGGTAGGCGCCTTTCGGGTATTTGCCCGGGATCTGGTAGGCGTTGTCCATTTCTTCGGACGCCATGCCAGCCAAGTGGCCGCCCCATTCGTTGGCTTCGAGCAGGATCTCGTTGGAGATCACGTCGAGCTTCTTCTGCACTTCGCCCTGGACGTTTTCAGTGCCCATGCTGCCCAGAACGCCACCCAAGGCGCCTTTGGACACGGCGTGGTTGATCTCCTTGCAGGCACGCGCCACCACTTCGATCAGGAAGCGCAGATCGGCAGGAGTGTTGTTGCTGCGGGTCTGCTCAATCAAATAGCGACTCAAGGTAACGCGGGACATGGACGGCTCCGGTGGAATGGGGGGGCTAAAAACCCGCGCAGTTTAACGCGAGTCGGGGCGCATTTCCTCCTATCAGACGTGATCGACTGAAGAGAGTTCATGTGCGGGGATGAGCGTAGTTGGAAAAGGGCTGGGTGCGAGCCGGAAAGTAGCGGTCATCTCAGCATTTTTATTGACTGAGATACCGCTATCGCGGGCAAGCCCGCTCCCACAAGGACAGCGCCAACCTATGATTTGGCCGGCGGCTTGCGCAGCAAGCTGAACGCCATCGCCACCAGGAACACTACGCAAAGCAACAACACCGCCCACAAGCCGAATTTCTTCCAGTTGGTGTCGATCGGCGCAGTCGTAGTGCCTGTCGACGGCTTCGCAGCCACCGCCCCGACATCCACCATGGCCCGGCCCAGGGTCGCGAGCTTCGCCGGGCTGTAATCCGGAATCAGCGTCGACAGCGGCAAGTTCGCCGCCTTCGCCGTCGCACTTCCCACGACCAGCGTGTAAGGCCCTGGCCCACGCGCCAGAAACACCAGTTGCGTGGCGCGCACGGCAAACTTCAGCGTTGGCGCCTGATCACCCAGGCCGCCGCCGCGCTCATCCACGGTCAGTTTCAATTGCTGCACGATTTGCCCTGACAACTGCAATTCGTTTTGCACCACATCCTGACCGTTCTGGGTCAGGCGATAGAGCAGACCGCTGCCCAACGGCTGCCATGGCAGGCTGCTGTCGCGCCGACCGGCCAGGCTCACCGGCGCCAAGCTGTTGGGCTGGCTCAACTCGACCTGCACTCGCTCGACATTCAGCCCCATCGGCAACTGCCAGGTGTACTCACCCGCCTTCACGCTGCTGCCGGCCAACGCCTGGGACCAGACCAACGGCAGCGGCAGGCTGCGGGTACTGCTGCTTTGCAATTGCGCCGACGTCAGTGTCGGTGCCGAATGCGGTGTGATCCACAGCAATCGCAAGTAGCGCGCCGACTGCCCCGGCAGGCCGACCTCATGCTGTTCGACCCGCTCGTCGGAAAAGCTCAGGCGCGCCACCTGCCCTTCACCCCAGGATTGCCAATGCTGCAAATCGTCGCTGGCTTCGAGGGTGAAACGCTGGAAGCCGTCGTGCTCGCTGGTCCAGTCGAGGATCAATTGCTGCAACGGCGCCTTGATGGCGGACGCGTCAAGCAACCAGCCGCGCAACTCCTCCTCGCCCGCCTCCAGCTGACTGGAGGGTTGCACTTCGATCAAGGTGCCATTGGTGTTCGATTGCACCCGCACGCTCGGCGCGGTTTCAGTGGCATCCACCGAGCTGTACAACGGAAACCATTTCACCTCGTTCAAGGTGCGGGTTTCTCTGCTCTGCGCCGACTCCCGGGCCAAGGCATACGCCTGAACATCGCCCACGGCATTGAACACACGCACATCGCTCAGGTCAGCCTGCCGTGCATTCAGTTGCACGCTCAGGGGCAGTTCAAGGCGATACCAAGGGCCTTCGCCCGCCACCGCCAAGGGCACTTGGGTGGTGAAGTCCGCCGGTTTTTCCTGAGCAACCGCCGACAACACCACACCCATTGCAGCAACGCCCAGCCAACCCAGCTTCAGCTTCTGACTCAAGACGACACTCCTTCGGATTCCGGGGCCGGTTTCTCGGTATCCAGCACAGCTTCGGCGCGTTTGGGCGGCAGCGGGGCGAAATAGCCCACCACCAGCAGCAACACGCCGACTCCGATAAACGACACGATTCGCGCCAGCCCGCCGCGATTACTCAACTCAACAAAGAACAGCTTGGCCACGACCACGCCGATCAAGACAGCACCGATCAGCCAGATTTCACGGCGGCGAAGCAAATGGCCGCCGATCATCAGGCTCAGGGCCATCAAGGTCCAGACGATGGACAGGCCGGCCTGTACACGCATCGACTCCAGCAACGGACCCAGCTCGAACGGCACCCCGCTCCAATGGTGCGCCGTACGCATGACCAAGGCGGTAAAGAACACGAACAGCGAGGCACCTGCGACCCCTTGCGTGATTTTAGTGGCGTAATCCTTGCTGGCCGCCAGTAGCGTCATGGCACTGCGGGTCCAGACATGGACGCCGAACAACGCAAACAACAGGCCCAGCTCCAGCGGGTTGATCAATGGCACGTAGGGCAATGGCTCGGCATTGCCGTCACTGGCGACATTCGCCAGCCAGAACCAGCCAAGCATCAGTAAAGCCAGCGGCGCGGCAGCGTATACACGGTATTCCCTCGAATACGTCGACACGGGCCACGGCCACGTACGAGGTGCCGCCGCCAACACCAGATACAGACCTGGCAGAATCGCCCACCCCAACCAGCGCCAGGCGTTGTATTGCTCGGACAACACCAGCAAGCCATAGCGCAGCTCCAGAGCCAGCACCCCCATCAACAGCCAGCAGCCGAGCACATGGGCGACGCTTGGCACCAGCGCCGGCAGCATGGTCGCCAGGCGTCGCAGGGACATGAAATGCACGACGAACACCACAGCCCACGCTAGCCAGCCGAAGTTGGCCGCCGGGTGATAACGCGGGTGCCAGGCCGCGAGCAGCACCAGCGCCGCCGCGGGAATCAACACCGCGCAGAGCACTCCCAATGACGGCCAACTCAGGCGCAGTGCCAATACCGTCCACAGCGCAACACTCGCGGCAGCGACGCTCAACAGCAAGGTCGCCTGCATCGGCAACGGCGCAAAATGCAGCACGTCGATGACCCAGGCCAATGCCCACCAGCCTGCGCCCCACACCAGCAACGCCTGGGACAACCGCGACAGACTCGGCCCTGCCAGCGCTCCACGCGCATGCCCCATCTGCGAACGCCAGGCCCCGACCATCGCGGCCAGCCCCAGCATCAGCGGCGCCCAGAACCCGCCATGGGCCAGGGGGCGCAGGTCCTCACTGAACTGCGGCCCTGTCATCAGGAACAGCACACCACCCAACAATTGCACAGCGAGCGCGGTGTACACGAACGTGCGCGATGCCAGGCGCAAGCCAGCAAACAATGTCAACACCCCGGCCAATGCCCAACTGATCACCGTACCGTGACTGAAGAAAAACAATGGTGCCAGCAAATAGAGAAACGCCAGCCCGAGGCAAGCCAGGACTGGCAGGCCTTTCGGTTCCCAAGGCCGGATCTGTTCCGGCAAGGCTTTACGCAACTGGTAGAAGCTGAACAGCAACGCGACGCCAAGCAACAGCGCGCCTAACGGAACACCGCCGAGCAGGCTGCTCTCGCTGCTGTGCAACTCGCCGAGAAACGCCAGCGCCGCCGCCAATTGCAGCAGCAAGGCAAAGGCCCGGGCCAAGGGCCTTTGCTGGCGCAGACCGAGCCAGAAGATCCCCGCGCCTTCCACCGCCCACGCCGCCGTCGTCCAGCGCGCATCGAGCCCCAGCGGAATCGCCAGACTGGCGAAGATCACGCCCAAGGCCAAGCAAGTTTCCCCCAGCAACAGGGTGCGCCCGGCCATCAGCCAACGGGCGAGCCCCATGTAGATCATGCCCAGCGCCAAGGCACTGAACGCCGCTGCGAATTCCAGATGCTGCACCAGTGCGAACTGCAAACCGAAACCCACCAGTGGCGGGCCGAACAGCAGCGTGCCGTCGACGTAGTCACCCTTGCGCGCCGACCACTGCAGCAGCGCTTCGCGGCTGCCCTCTGCCGGTGCATCGCTCATCTCCATCAGCTTGCGCCGGGCGAACAGCAGACCGATGGCCAAGTACATCAGGAAAAATACAATCAGGAACGGCTCGGTGCTCCACAGCAACTCCGGCGAGTAGGAACGCAAGCCCCAGGCGAAACCGATGCCGAAGGTGCCGGTGAACCCGATGACATTCAGCAGCCGCCAGGCCTTGAACCAGGCGATGACGAGGATGCCGGCGTCGAGCAGGACAAAGTAGCTGAACAGCGCGACGTGGTTGCCGGCGCCGGTGGAGGCCAGGATGGGCGCGGCGAATCCGCCCAATGCGGCAGCGGCGGCCAGCCCCAGGGAGTCCTGGGTAATGGCGAGAATCGCCGAACAGACGGTCACCGCCACCAGCAGGCCGAACGCCGCCGAGGGATCGAGTAGCGGATGCAGGCGCATGGCGGCAAACACCGTCAGGTACAACACGGCAATCCCGGTACCTTGCAGGATCAACGCGTAACTGCCGTTGCGGGCCCTCAACCACCAGCCCAATCCGAGCAAGCCCAATGCTGCGGCCGCTACGCCGGCGTAACGCAATTCAAGCGGCACCACCATGCCTTCGGTGGCGTAGCGCAGCAGAAAGGCCAGGCCGAGGAACAGCAACACCACGCCAACCCGCAACACGGTATTGCCGCCGAACAGCCAGGCCCGGGCGCGGCCGATCGCGCGCTCGATGAGATTCGGGCCACGCGGCGTGACAGGCGGTTGCGCTTGGCGAGCGGTCGTCTCGGATTTCCAGGCATCGATAGTCGGGCGACTGATTTCGCTGGCCGCTGCGGGGATCGGCTCGAGTTCGGGCGGCAGTTCCCAGACCAATTCCGGGGTTGCGGCAGGGGCTTCATCAACGAGGATTTCAGGTGATGCAGGCGGTTCGCGGCTTTCCGGCGCCTTGACGCCCGAGGCTTCGAGCGCTGCCAGCCGTTGCTCTACCGCCTGAAGCGCAACCTGCGCCTGATCCAGCAAGCGCTGCTGCTCGACTGCCCGAATGTCCATACGAGCAATTCGAACGGCCTGGCCGATACCCAATCCGAGTAATGCGCCCAGCAGTGCCTCACTGAATGACTCGTCGAGCATCCAGCCGAGCACCAGCCCGATCAGCATGAAAATCCATTGCATGGTCGATATCCCTAAGCCGCCTCGTCATGAGGCAAGTCCAAGCGGTACAGCGTCTGATCAGTCTAGTGTGAAAACACCACAATCAAGCTGATTCCTACCGCTCGGCAGTCCGGCGCCCAGTATATCGATCCGGCCCGGCAACAACCGGGCCTTGCTCGCAGTTCTGGCTGAAAACTACTCCAGTGCCTTCCAGATTTCCGTGGCGTACTCGCGAATGGTCCGGTCCGACGAGAACCAGCCCATCCGCGCCGTGTTCAATACTGCTGAACGCCACCATTCCTTGGAGTCGTGCCAATGGGCTTCGACACGCATCTGCGCGCTCCAGTAGGAGTCGAAATCGGCGCAGACCAGGAAGCGGTCGTAATCCACCAGCGAATCGATCAACCCGGTGTAACGGGACGGATCATCCGGGGAGAACACCCCGCCACGAATCGCTTGCAGCACATCGTTCAGACGATGGGACGCAGCGATGTCCGGTGCGGCACTGAACTCATGGTTTTGCTTGCGCGCTTCCACCTGCTGCGCGCTGAGGCCGAAGATGAACATGTGCTCGGCGCCGATGCGGTCGCACATTTCCACATTGGCCCCGTCCAGGGTGCCGATGGTCAGCGCGCCGTTCAGGCCGAACTTCATGTTGCTGGTGCCTGACGCTTCGAAACCGGCGGTGGAGATCTGCTCGGACAAGTCAGCTGCCGGAATGATGCTCTCCGCCAGGCTGACGTTGTAGTTGGGCAGGAACACCACCTTGAGCAAGCCGCGCACGGTCGGGTCGTTGTTCACCACCCGGGCGATGTCGTTGGTCAGCTTGATGATCAGTTTGGCCTGGTGATAACTCGCGGCAGCCTTGCCGGCGAAGATTTTCACCCGTGGCACCCAGTCGATTTCCGGTTCCGCGCGGATCGCCTGGTACAACGCCACGGTGTGCATCAGGTTGAGCAACTGGCGTTTGTATTCGTGGATCCGCTTGACCTGCACGTCGAACATCGCCGCCGGGTTGACCGCGACACCCAACCGCTCATGGATCAGGTACGCCAGGGCTTTCTTGCTGTGCAGGCGTTGTTCGGCGAACGCCTTGCGGAACGTGTTTTTCTCGGCGAACGGTTCGAGGGCGAGCAAACGCTGTTCCGGGTTATCCAGTACCGCGGGGCCCAGGGCATCGACCAGCATCGAAGTCAGCTCGGGGTTGGCCTGGTACAGCCAGCGGCGAAAGGTAATGCCGTTGGTCTTGTTGTTGATTCGCTCCGGGTACAGCTTGTGCAATTCGGAGAACACCGTCTTGCGCATCAGTTGGGTGTGCAACCCGGACACACCGTTGACGCTGTGGGAGCCGAGAAACGCCAGGTTGCCCATGCGCACCCGACGACCGTTGTCTTCCTCGATCAGCGACACCGCGCGCAGTACGTCGAAATCGTGAATGCCTTTGGCCCGCAGGGAGTCGATGTGGTGGGCGTTGATCAGGTAAATGATCTGCATGTGCCGCGGCAACATGCGCTCCATCAAGCCGACCGGCCAGGTTTCCAGCGCTTCGGGCAGCAATGTGTGGTTGGTGTAGGACAGCGTATCGACGGTGACCTGCCACGCCGCATCCCATGCCACGTCATAGACGTCGACCAGTTGCCGCATCAGTTCAGCCACGGCTATCGAGGGGTGAGTGTCGTTAAGCTGGATCGAGGCGTGATCGCCCAAGGTCAGCACCGAGGTGTGCATGTTGCGATGGCGGCGCAGCAGATCCTGCAATGAGGCGGCGACGAAGAAATACTCCTGACGCAGGCGCAACTCCTGGCCGGCCTCGGTGCTGTCCGCCGGGTACAGCACCCGGGAGATACTCTCGGCCCGGGCCACTTCAGCCACGGCGCCCAGGTGATCACCGGCGTTGAAACGCTCCAGATGCAGGTCTTCCATGGCCCGGGCACGCCACAGGCGCAGCGTATTGACGCTCGCCCCGCGCCAGCCGACCACCGGCGTGTCATAGGCAATGGCCCGTACGGTTTCCGCCGGGTGCCAGACTTGTCGGGACTTGCCGGTGTCGTCGGTGAGGGTCTCGACACTGCCGCCGAAACCGATGGTGTAAGCCACTTCCGGCCGCTCGAACTCCCACGGGTTGCCGAAATCCAGCCAGTGTTCGGTCTGTTCCTGCTGCCAGCCATCGACAATTGCCTGGCGGAACAACCCGTGCTCATAGCGGATGCCGTAGCCATGACCGGCGATGCCGAGGGTCGACATGCTTTCCAGGAAACACGCTGCCAGACGCCCAAGGCCACCGTTGCCCAGGGCCGCATCGGGCTCCAGCAGGCGGATGCGCTCAAGGTCGACACCGAGTTCGGTCAGGGCTTCACGGGCGACGTCGAGCAGGCCAAGGTTGCTCAGGCTGTCGAACAACAGCCGACCGATGAGGAATTCCAAGGAGAGGTAATAGACGCGCTTCTGACCTTTGCGGTAGATCTGCCGCGTGTGGTCCATCCAGTGCTCGACCATGTGGTCCCGCGCGGCCAGGGCAATGGCTTCGAACCAGTCATGGTCGAAGGCGTGATCCGGGTCTTTACCCACTGCATAAGTGAGTTTGGTCAAGACGGCGTCGCGGAATGCGGCCACCTCTGCTTCGCGAACAAGTGGTTCTTGAGTCATCGATAGGACCTCGAGCGAGCTTGGAGTTGTCTGAGCCTAGACGGTCTGACAGGCGGTAGAGGCTCTGGTTCGGCAGTTTTTCCCTTGAATACGAGCTGAATCGACAATGCGTTGTCATGTGCCTGATTGAATGCAGGGCCCGTGCCGTTTTTTCCGGTTGTTTGCACCGCTTGCGAAAAAAACTGGCGAAAGGTTGTTCAAAAATCCACCAGTCCCGGTATGATCGCGCGCCCTGATGCACACGCTGGTAACAAACGATGATGAAGCCGAACCTGATCGCTGCCGCAGAGATCGACCGCCTCGATACCTGGGCCAAGTACTCTGCCCCGATGTGCGGCTCGTGCATGTCCAGCTGCTGCACCTTGCCCGTCGAGGTCAAGATCAAGGACCTGATCCGCATCGGCGTGGTCGATGAGTTCGAGCTGGGTGATCCGCCGAAGAACATCGCCAAACGTCTGCAAAAGGAAGGTCTGGTCGAGCGTTTCAACCAGAAGTCAGGAATCTTTACCCTCCAGCGCATGAGCAACAACGATTGCCTGTACCTGGATCGTAAGAGCCGTCTGTGCACTATTTATGAAAAGCGCCCGGATACTTGCCGCAACCACCCGAAAATCGGCCCGCGGCCAGGGTATTGCGCTTATAAGCCAAAAGAAGTGGAGCGTGAGCGCAATTCGCGGAGTATCGAGCGGTTCTGATAGTTCCTGATGAATATGGCGGCTGATCGGCCGCCTTCGCTGGCAAGCCAGCTCCCACAGGGTTCAAGGTGAAACACAAATTGTGTGAACACCAATAATACCTGTGGGAGCTGGCTTGCCAGGGATGAGGCCGGTACTAACGCCACATAAATCGCAGACAAACAAAAACGCCCCCGGCCTTTCGACCGGGGGCGTTTTTTTAAGCCTGGCTAAATCTTATGCCTTGGCTTTCTTGGCAGCGCGGGTACGCTCGCTTTCGTCCAGGATCTTCTTGCGAAGACGGATGGACTTAGGAGTGACTTCACACAGCTCGTCGTCCTGGATGAATTCCAGAGCCTGTTCCAGGGTGAAGCGAACAGGTGGAACCAGGGCGATGGTTTCGTCTTTACCCGAAGCACGCATGTTGTCGAGCTTCTTGCCCTTGGTAGGGTTGACGCCCAGGTCGTTGTCACGGCTGTTCAGACCAACGATCTGACCGTTGTAGATTTCCTGACCGTGTTCAACGAACAGCTTGCCACGCGCCTGCAGGGTTTCCAGGGAGTAGGTCAGTGCCTTGCCGGTTTCAACCGAAACCAGAACGCCGTTCTGACGGCCGGACATGTCGCCGGACTTCATCACGTCGTAACGGTCGAAGATCGAGGTCAGGATGCCAGCACCGTTGGTCAGGGTCAGGAACTGGTTACGGAAACCGATCAGACCACGAGCAGGGATGTTGTATTCCAGACGTACACGGCCCTTGCCATCCGGCACCATGTTGGTCAGGTCGCCCTTACGCAGGCCCATCTCTTCCATCACCTTGCCCTGGGATTCTTCCGGCAGGTCGATGGTGACGTTTTCGTACGGTTCGTGCTTCACGCCGTCAACCAGACGGATGATCACTTCCGGACGGCCTACAGCCATTTCGAAGCCTTCGCGACGCATGGTTTCGATCAGTACCGAGAGGTGCAGTTCGCCACGGCCGGAAACCTTGAACTTGTCAGCCGAGTCGCCTTCTTCAACGCGCAGTGCAACGTTGTACAGCAGCTCTTTGTCCAGACGTTCCTTGATGTTACGGGAAGTCACGAACTTGCCTTCTTTACCGCAGAATGGCGAGTCGTTTACCTGGAAGGTCATGGAAACGGTTGGCTCGTCGACGGTCAGAGGCTTCATCGCCTCCGGGGTGTCCTGCTGGCACAGGGTGTCGGAGATGAACAACTCGTCCATACCGCTGATGCACACGATGTCGCCTGCTGCAGCTTCTTCAACGTCTACACGGTGCAGACCGTGGTGACCCATCAGCTTCAGGATACGACCGTTGCGCTTCTTGCCGTCGGCGCTGATAGCAACAACCGGAGTGTTCGGCTTGACGCGACCACGAGCGATACGGCCAACGCCGATAACACCCAGGAAGCTGTTGTAGTCCAGTGCGGAGATTTGCATCTGGAACGGACCTTCACGGTCAACAGCCGGCGCCGGTACGTTGTCGACGATCGACTGGTACAGCGGGGTCATGTCGTCAGCCATTTCGTTGTGGTCCAGACCGGCAATACCGTTCAGGGCCGAGGCGTAGACGACTTTGAAGTCCAGCTGTTCTTCGGTGGCACCCAGGTTGTCGAACAGGTCGAAGATCTGGTCCAGAACCCAGTCCGGACGCGCGCCTGGACGGTCAACCTTGTTGATGCACACGATTGGACGCAGGCCGGCTTCGAAAGCCTTCTTGGTCACGAAACGGGTTTGCGGCATAGGGCCGTCTTGAGCGTCAACCAGCAGCAGAACGGAGTCGACCATCGACATTACGCGTTCAACTTCGCCGCCGAAGTCGGCGTGGCCCGGGGTGTCCACGATGTTGATGTGGTAGCCGTTCCAGTTGATGGCGGTGTTTTTCGCCAGAATGGTAATACCGCGCTCTTTTTCCTGGTCGTTGGAGTCCATCACGCGCTCGTCGTTGAGCTCGTTGCGCTCCAGGGTGCCGGATTGACGCAGGAGTTTGTCTACCAGGGTGGTTTTACCATGGTCAACGTGGGCAATGATGGCGATGTTGCGTAGATTTTCGATCACTTGTGTATCTCGATCAGAGGATTCGGTGTGCTGACAAGTCTTGGCAGCGATTAACAGTAGCGTCCGTGAAAGCCGTTACAGCTTGACGGCGGCATCGGGGGGCCGGTGACGCAAGCCACAGGCAAACAGCCCCGGGCACTTAGCTCGGTCGATAAACGCGCACATTGGCATGCCCCTCACTGAGCAAATGGTGGGCATGCAGGCGACTCATCACGCCTTTGTCGCAATACAGCAGGTACTGGCGAGTAGGGTCCAGTTCCTTGAAACGAGCGTTCAGTGCATAAAACGGCATCGTTTGTACCTCGATGCCAGCAAGCTCCAGCGGGTCGTCTTCAGCGGCATCCGGGTGACGGATGTCGATGACGATCTGACCGGCCAGCGCTTCGCTGACTTCTTCAATCTGCAAGTCCTGGCCCAATTCGTCGATCACGCGATCGATCGGCACCAGCTTGGCGTTTTCGAGCGCACGCTCGAGCACCGCCATATCGAATTCTTTCTCTTCGTGCTCGACACGGTAGCGTTTGGCGGCCGTCTTCGGATTCACCGAGATGACGCCACAGTACTCCGGCATGTGTCGGGCGAAATCGGCGGTGCCGATCTCGTTGGCCGTGTCGATGATGTCCTGCTTGTGACTGGCGATCAGCGGGCGCAAGACCAGTTTGTCGGTCACGCAATCGATCACGGACAGGTTCGGCAACGTCTGGCTCGACACCTGGGAGATCGCCTCACCGGTCACCAGCGCTTCGATGTGCAGTCGATCGGCAATTCGGGAGGAAGCGCGCAACATCATACGCTTCAATACTACGCCCATATGACTGTTATCGACTTTGCCGAGAATTTCTCCCAACACTTCTTCGAAAGGCACACTGACAAATAACACGCGTTGGGAGCTGCCGTACTTCTTCCAGATGAAATGCGCGACTTCCATGACGCCCAGTTCATGGGCCCGTCCGCCCAGATTGAAGAAGCAGAAATGCGCCATCAGGCCGCGGCGCATGATCTGGTAGGCCGCAACGGTGGAATCGAAGCCGCCGGACATCAGCACCAGCGTCTGCTCCAAGGCGCCCAGCGGATATCCGCCGATGCCGTTGTGCTGGCTGTGGATCACGAACAACCGTTGGTCGCGAACTTCAATGCGGACTTCGATTTCCGGCTTTTTCAGGTCGATCCCGGCGGCACCACACTGACGGCGCAACTGGCTGCCGACATATTTTTCAATATCTATCGAGCTGAATGGGTGCTTGCCGGCGCGTTTGCAACGCACCGAGAAGATCTTGCCGGCCAGTGCATCACCGTAGTGCTGCTTGCACTTTTCGACGATGTCGTCGAAATCGCCCAGCGGGTATTCATCGATCTGCAGGAAGTGCGCGATGCCTGGCATGCAGCTCAGGCGCTCGCCCATCTCTTTCAGGGCCTTGGGGTCGCTGACGCGGGTTTCCAGCTCGAGGTTGTCCCACACGCCGTTCACCACCACGGCCGGGTCCAGATCGCGGAGCACGGCACGGATGTTCTTGGCCAATTGACGGATGAAACGCATCCGTACCGGGCGGCTCTTGATGGTGATCTCGGGAAAGACTTTTACGATTAGTTTCATGAAAACAGCGCGCGCTGGGCCAGCCGAAAAAGGGGGGCGCGGATTATAGCGGAAATTGCTCAAGGTTTAACCAGTTAATGTGCAGAAGGTTTTGCACGCACCAAAACAGGTCATTTATTGAAATGAACGCCACATTGTAGGGCGGGATTTTCCGCTTTAAGGTGCTTTAGCGCTTTATAAGCGTGAATTTGGAGCAAAAAACCCATGCTGGGGCACTGGCATGCAATTTGCTCCCTTGTGAGGCAGGTTGCCTTGGCAGAGTATTCGCGCCGGCATCACAAACATTTAAGGGCATCCACTACCAGCCCTAATCCACCCGGAGGACACTATGTCGAAGTCGGTTCAACTCATCAAAGATCATGACGTCAAGTGGATTGATCTGCGCTTCACGGACACCAAAGGCACTCAGCACCACGTGACCATGCCGGCTCGCGATGCGCTGGATGACGACTTCTTCGAAGTCGGCAAAATGTTCGACGGCTCCTCCATCGCTGGCTGGAAAGGCATCGAAGCCTCCGACATGATCCTGATGCCGGACGATTCCACTGCCGTGCTGGACCCGTTCACCGAAGAGCCGACCCTGATCCTGGTCTGCGACATCATCGAACCTTCGAGCATGCAAGGTTACGACCGCGACCCACGTGCGATCGCGAAGCGTGCCGAAGAGCACCTGAAAGCCACCGGTATCGGTGACACCGTATTCGCAGGTCCAGAGCCAGAGTTCTTCATCTTCGACCAGGTGAAATTCAAGTCCGACATCTCCGGTTCCATGTTCAAGATCTACTCCGAACAAGGTTCGTGGATGTCCGACCAGGACATCGAAGGCGGCAACAAGGGCCACCGTCCAGGCGTCAAAGGCGGCTACTTCCCGGTTCCACCGTTCGACCACGACCACGAAATCCGTACCTCCATGTGCAACGCACTGGAAGAAATGGGCCTGACCGTTGAAGTTCACCACCACGAAGTGGCAACTGCCGGCCAGAACGAAATCGGCGTCAAGTTCAACACCCTGGTGAAGAAAGCCGACGAAACCCAGACCCTGAAGTACGTCGTGCACAACGTTGCCGATGCTTACGGCCGTACCGCTACCTTCATGCCTAAGCCTCTGTACGGCGACAACGGCTCGGGTATGCACGTACACATGTCCATCTGGAAAGACGGCAAGAACACCTTCGCAGGCGAAGGCTATGCCGGCCTGTCCGATACCGCCCTGTACTTCATCGGCGGCATCATCAAGCACGGTAAGGCCCTGAACGGCTTCACCAACCCGGCAACCAACTCCTACAAGCGTCTGGTTCCAGGCTTCGAAGCTCCAGTGATGCTGGCCTACTCGGCCCGCAACCGCTCCGCTTCGATCCGCATTCCTTACGTGTCGAGCCCGAAAGCCCGTCGTATCGAAGCACGCTTCCCGGATCCGGCTGCCAACCCGTACCTGTGCTTCGCTGCACTGCTGATGGCTGGCCTGGACGGCATCCAGAACAAGATCCACCCTGGCGACGCAGCTGACAAAAACCTGTACGACCTGCCGCCTGAAGAGGCCAAAGAGATCCCACAAGTTTGCGGCAGCCTGAAAGAAGCCCTGGAAGAGCTGGACAAAGGTCGTGCGTTCCTGACCAAAGGCGGCGTTTTCAGCGACGACTTCATCGACGCTTACATCGCTCTGAAAAGCGAAGAAGAAATCAAGGTACGTACCTTCGTACACCCACTGGAATACGAGCTGTACTACAGCTGCTGATCCAGTAGCGCTGCGCTACGCGGCGTGACAAAAAGAGGCCTCCTTCGGGAGGCCTTTTTTATTGCCAGCGATTCAACGGACGATAGAGAGCCCTGTGGGAGCGGGCTTGCCCGCGATGGCGTATTGTCTGCCGCATTGATGCTGGGTGTGCCGACGCTATCGCGGGCAAGCCCGCTCCCACAGGAAATTAAGGCGATTTGATACCACAGCGAAACCAAAACCGGATGTTAACGAGCTGGGCCAACCACCATCCCTGACCTATGCTGCAACCCATCGCTTTCGTTTCCGGTCGATTTTATGGATCGTGGTTTTCTCTTCATCCTGCTACTGATCGCCCTGCCCGCCGCAGCGCAGATCTACAAGTACACCGACACCTACGGCAACACCGCTTACAGCAATCAACCGCCTGATGGCGTGAAAGCCCAACCGGTCGAGCTGCCGCCGCTCAACAGCGTCGAACCCCAATCGCCGGGCAACCCTGCTCAAGCTGCCGCAGACAACCGCGAACAGTCCAGCAACGCCTACGAGCTACTCGAACTCACCGGCCTGCCCACCACCGAAGCCCTGCGCGCCAACAACGGCACGTTCACTGTTAACGTACAGATCAAACCGCGCTTGCAAGGCTCCCATCTGTTGCGCCTGCTACTCGACGGTCAGCCCTATGGCCAGCCTGGCAATGTGCCGACCCTGCAACTGGTGAACATCGATCGCGGCGAACACCGCCTCGCCGTGCAAGTGATCGAAGGCGAAAAAATAGTGCAGCAAAGCCCCGCCACGACCGTCACCGTGCAACGGGTACACACGCCTTGAAGTTTTGGTTGCTGCTCGCCTGCTTCATCGCGCTGTCCGCGTCGGCGGAGGTCTTTACTTACGTTGACCCCCAAGGCAATCGGGTTTTCACCGACCAGCCCAAACCCGGTAACGCCAGGCGTGTGCCGCTGACAAAGAGCAATCGAATGGCAGCCGACCCTACCCGCACAGCGCCGTTGATTGCCCAGAGCAGCCCCGAAGCACAGGTGCCGCTCCATTATGACCTGCTGCGCATCCTGGTCCCGGAACCCGACGTGACCATCCGCAGCAACGCCGGCGAAGTCATCGTCAGCGCCACCAACGAGCCCGGCCTGCAACCCGGTCACCGCTACCGGCTGCTGCTCGACGGCCAGCCCACTGCCGAACCCGGCCTGAGCCCGGTGTTCCCGTTGAGCAACATCGATCGCGGCAGCCATACCCTGTCCGTGGAAATCCTTGATGAGCAGGGACGCATCGTCGAACGCACCGCCAGCCAACCCTTCCATATGCAGCGCACGTCGCTCGCCCAGAAGCGCAAGATCAAACCCTGCACCCTCGATGACTACGGTCAGCGGCCGGAATGCCCTCTCAGCGACAAACCCACCGAAGAAAAAAAGCCTTTCTTGCGACTTTTCTAACCTCGTTCAGGTTTGCGCACTATATTGGTGCAATTGCTTGCACCGTACTCACATTCCAACCCATTTTGGTTCGAAACTACCCGCGAAAGCTGGCAAAGCGCCACGCAATCGAGCGTCAAACACCCGTTTCAGGCGCTGAACGCTTCTTTTCGGAGCCTTGGTTTGGTTTTTGCATTTTGCCCGTATCAGCGCTGTTTTCTAGCGCATGCTCTGCCCAGAAAGAGGTCCCGATGACCATTAGCGACGCACTCCACCGTTTGCTACTCGATAACCTCACCACCGCCACCATCCTGCTCGACGCCGAACTGCGCCTCGAGTATATGAACCCGGCGGCGGAGATGCTGCTGGCCATCAGCGGCCAGCGCAGCCATGGGCAGTTCATCAGTGAATTGTTTACCGAATCGGCCGAAGCGCTGAATTCGTTGCGCCAGGCCGTCGAACAAGCGCACCCGTTCACCAAGCGCGAAGCCATGCTCACCGCCCTCACCGGCCAGACCCTGACCGTTGACTACGCAGTAACGCCGATCCTGAGCAATGGCGACACGATGCTGCTGCTTGAAGTCCACCCTCGTGACCGCTTGCTGCGGATCACCAAGGAAGAAGCGCAGCTGTCCAAGCAGGAAACCAGCAAGATGCTGGTGCGTGGCCTGGCTCATGAAATCAAGAACCCCTTGGGCGGGATTCGCGGCGCTGCGCAATTGCTGGCCCGGGAACTGCCGGAAGAAAGCCTGCGCGACTACACCAACGTCATCATCGAAGAAGCCGACCGCCTGCGTAATCTGGTGGACCGCATGCTCGGCTCCAACAAGTTGCCGTCACTGGCTCTGTGCAATGTCCACGAAGTGCTGGAGCGTGTCTGCCAGCTGGTGGAGGCCGAAAGCCAGGGTTGCATCACTTTGGTGCGCGACTACGACCCAAGCATCCCCGACGTGTTGATCGACCGCGAACAGATGATCCAGGCCGTACTGAACATCGTGCGCAATGCGATGCAGGCCATCAGTAGCCAGAACGAACTGCGCCTGGGCCGCATCAGCCTGCGCACCCGGACCATGCGCCAGTTCACCATCGGCCACGTGCGCCATCGCCTGGTAACCAAGATCGAGATCATCGACAACGGTCCGGGCATCCCTGCGGAACTTCAGGAAACCATTTTCTTCCCCATGGTCAGCGGCCGTCCGGACGGTACCGGGCTTGGCCTGGCCATTACCCAGAACATCATCAGCCAGCACCAGGGCCTGATCGAGTGTGACAGCCACCCCGGCCACACCACCTTCTCGATCTTTCTGCCACTGGAACAAGGAGCCACATCGACATGAGCCGTAGTGAAACCGTGTGGATCGTCGATGACGACCGTTCTATCCGTTGGGTCCTGGAAAAAGCCTTGCAACAGGAAGGCATGACCACGCAAAGCTTCGACAGCGCCGATGGCGTGATGAGCCGCCTGGCGCGCCAGCAACCGGACGTGATCATTTCCGACATCCGCATGCCCGGCACCAGCGGCCTGGACCTTCTGGCGCGGATTCGCGAGCAGCATCCACGGCTGCCAGTGATCATCATGACCGCTCACTCTGACCTGGACAGCGCTGTCGCGTCCTATCAGGGCGGCGCCTTCGAGTACCTGCCCAAGCCGTTCGACGTCGATGAAGCGGTTTCCCTGGTCAAGCGCGCCAACCAGCACGCCCAGGAACAACAAGGCCTGGAAGTCGCCCCGACCCTGACCCGCACCCCGGAAATCATCGGTGAAGCACCCGCGATGCAGGAGGTGTTTCGCGCCATCGGCCGCTTGAGCCACTCCAACATTACCGTGCTGATCAACGGTGAATCCGGTACAGGTAAAGAACTGGTGGCCCACGCCCTGCACCGTCACAGCCCAAGGGCAGCTTCGCCATTCATCGCACTGAACATGGCGGCGATTCCTAAAGATCTGATGGAGTCCGAGCTGTTCGGCCACGAGAAAGGTGCGTTCACCGGCGCAGCCAACCTGCGGCGCGGGCGCTTCGAACAGGCAGACGGCGGCACGCTGTTCCTCGATGAAATCGGCGACATGCCGGCCGACACCCAGACCCGCTTGCTTCGCGTACTGGCTGATGGCGAGTTTTACCGCGTCGGCGGTCATGTGCCGGTGAAGGTCGATGTGCGCATCATCGCTGCGACTCACCAGAATCTGGAAACCCTGGTGCATGCCGGGAAATTCCGTGAGGACTTGTTCCATCGCCTCAACGTGATCCGCATCCATATCCCGCGCCTGTCGGATCGTCGCGAAGACATTCCGACCCTGGCGAGGCACTTCCTCAGCCGCGCAGCCCAGGAGCTGGCCGTCGAGCCGAAGTTGCTGAAAAGCGAAACCGAGGAATACCTGAAGAACCTGCCGTGGCCCGGCAACGTGCGGCAGCTGGAGAACACCTGCCGCTGGATCACGGTGATGGCTTCGGGTCGCGAAGTGCACATCGGCGACCTGCCACCGGAGTTGCTGAGCCTGCCGCAGGATTCGGCCCCCGTGACCAACTGGGAACAGGCCCTGCGCCAGTGGGCGGACCAGGCGCTGGCCCGCGGTCAGTCGAGCCTGCTCGACAGTGCCGTGCCGGCCTTCGAGCGGATCATGATCGAGACCGCGCTCAAACACACCGCCGGTCGCCGCCGCGATGCCGCCGTTTTGCTGGGCTGGGGGCGCAACACCCTGACCCGCAAGATCAAGGAACTGGGGATGAAGGTGGATGGTGGGGATGATGATGAGGGGGATGAGGGCTGAACTGCCTTTAGTACTTTACTGACCGTTAGATCCAATCGCGGGCAAGCCCGCTCCCACAATGGATTTTCTGTGTTTTCACTATCTGGTGAGCAACATTGAAACCTGTGGGAGCGGGCTTGCCCGCGATGCTTTTGGAGGCCTAATGCACCGCCGCAATGCACCGTGAACCGCAATCGCGCACAGCAATCGCTCCGAAACCCTGCCAGAGCTCACAATCGAACCCCTATCGAAAAAACACGAAAGCCCCGGATTACGGGGCTTTCGGCGTTTTGAGGCGTTATTTTGTTTCGCATTCTTAAAACCTGGCACGCCCCCTGCAATAACTCTTTCAGGTGAATCAGTTCACCTGACCGGTTTCGGGGACCTTGGTACAGGCAGGCCGGGGATTCCCCTCTTTACACCGGGCTCACACCGCCTCCGCGACGAGCCCAACCGTTTTGGGGCCCTTGATACAGGCAGGTCAGGGGTTCCCTCTTTACACCAGGCTCAAACCGCAGTCGCGACGAGCCTCCCGTTTCGGGAACCTTGGTACAGGCAGGCCGGGGATTCCCTCTTTTATTGCTCTCGGAGATGGATCTCCAGTCGCCAGCGGTCGTCGACCTCGCTACCGGCCCACTCGCCCTGCAGGGGCCGGGCCGCCACCAGTGTCAGCAACACCCCCCCATCGCTCAAACGTACCCGCCAGTTCACCTCCCTGTCGCCGAGCTTGAGCTGGCCTTTCTGCGCCTTGCCCTCGGCGTCAAACAGCAGCGCGACACTACCGTCGACAATTTCGCCGTGAGTCTTGGGTTCGTTGTTGAACCACACCACCAGCCCGTCGCTCGTCACCTCGACCTGCTGCAACTGACTGGGGTCTGGTGTGGTCAGGCGACCGATCATCATCCCGACCATCACCCCGACAATCGCCAGCGAGCCCATCACCGGCAGGAATAGTTTCGAACGCACGCCTTCCGGCGGCGTAGAATGCGCGTCATCTTTACCTTCGGAGCCGTGCATGTTTCACGTCATCCTTTTCCAACCAGAAATTCCGCCGAACACCGGCAACGTTATCAGGCTGTGCGCCAACAGTGGCTGCCACCTGCATTTGATCGAACCGCTGGGCTTCGAGATGGACGACAAGCGTCTGCGCCGCGCCGGCCTCGACTACCACGAGTATGCCACCCTGCAACGCCATGCGGACCTGGCCAGCTGCCTGGAAAGCCTGGGCAACCCGCGGCTGTTCGCCTTCACCACCAAAGGTTCGCGTCCGTTCCACGACGCCAGTTTCGTCCCCGGCGATGCATTCCTGTTCGGCCCGGAAAGCCGCGGCCTGCCTGCCGAGGTGCTCGATGCCCTGCCCTCCGAGCAACGCCTGCGCCTGCCGATGCGCGAAGGCTGCCGCAGCCTGAACCTGTCCAATACCGTGGCAGTGGCCGTGTACGAAGCCTGGCGCCAGAACAACTTCAAATAACACCGCCACCCTTGTGTAGGAGCTGGCTTGCCAGCGAAAGCGGTGTAACAGTCAGCACAGAGGCTGAGCGTGATGGCCCCTTCGCTGGCAAGCCAGCTCCTACAGGTTTCGTTTGCTCCATGAAAAAAGCGCCTTCAGAGGCGCTTTTTTCATGGAGCAAACGAAGCTTTTACTGAACGGTCGGCGTCTCGCCAGCAGCCTGCATGCGTTGCAGCTCTTGTGCGTACAGCGCATCGAAGTTCACCGGAGCCAGCATCAGTGCCGGGAACGAACCGCGGGTCACCAGGCTGTCCAGGGTTTCGCGAGCGTACGGGAACAGGATGTTCGGGCAGAACGCACCCAGGGTGTGGCTCATCGAAGCGTCGTCCAGGTTCTTGATCAGGAAGATCCCGGCCTGTTGCACTTCGGCGATGAACGCCACTTCGTCACCGTTTTTCACGGTAACCGACAAGGTCAGCACGACTTCGTGGAAGTCGGATTCCAGTGTCTTTTGACGGGTGTTCAGATCCAGAGCGACGCTCGGCTCCCACTGCTGGCGGAAGATCGCCGGGCTTTTCGGAGCTTCGAAGGACAGGTCACGCACATAAATGCGCTGCAAGGAGAATTGCGGTGCAGTTTCTTCTTCGTTCGCAGCAGTGTTCTGTTGGTCAGTCATCGCAGATCCTTCTTGATCCAGGGTTCTTTTAGGTTTGCTGGTTTGGGGTATTGCCGTCAGGCCTTGAGCAGCGCGTCGAGCTTGCCGGCGCGCTCCAGGGCGAACAAATCATCACAACCGCCCACGTGAGTGCTGCCGATCCAGATTTGCGGCACGGACGTACGCCCGGCCTTCTGGGCCATCGCAGCGCGCACCTGCGGCTTGCCATCGACCTTGATCTCTTCGAAGGCCACGCCTTTGTTCTCGAGCAGGTACTTGGCTCGCGAGCAGTAAGGGCAGTAATCGCTGGAATAGACGACGACGCTGCTCATATCACTTCACCAGCGGCAGATTGTCGGCTTTCCAGCTGGAAATACCGCCGGACAGCTTGGCCGCGGTGAAGCCGGATTTCATCAGTTCGCGGGCGTGGGTACCGGCGGTCTGGCCCATGGCGTCGACCAGGATGATGGTCTTGGCCTTGTGTTTTTCCAGTTCGCCAACGCGGGCGGCCAGCTTGTCCTGGGGAATGTTCACCGCACCGACAATGTGACCGGCGGCGAAATCCTTGCTCGGACGGATGTCGACCACGACGCCCGCGTCCTTGTTGACCAGGCCGGTCAGTTCGCCGGTGCTCAGGCTGCGGCCGCCGCCCTGCATTTGATAGGCAATCAGCAACGCCAGCAGTACGACGAAGATACCGACGAGAATGTAGTGGTTAGTGGCGAATTCAATCAGGTGAGCAACCATCGAAGGAGGTTCCAGGGCGTTAAAATGTCGGCCAGTATACACAGCCACTATGGTGGGCCAAACCCCGTCCGGCGGTGACGTGGCCGGAACTTCGCTTTAAACTGCGACTCCCTTTTCCATCGCCCCTTTAACTTAAGCCAGAGTGGATTCCATGACTACCACGCCTAAACCTTTGGTCCTGATGATTCTCGACGGCTTCGGTCACAGCGACAGCCCCGAATCGAACGCCATTTTCGCGGCGAAGAAGCCTGTACTGGATCGTCTGTGGGCCACTGTGCCAAACGGCCTGATCTCGGGCAGCGGCATGGACGTCGGCCTGCCGGATGGCCAGATGGGCAACTCCGAAGTCGGCCACATGAACCTGGGCGCCGGCCGCGTGGTGTATCAGGACTTCACTCGGGTCACCAAATCGATCCGCGACGGCGAGTTCTTCGAGAACCCGACCATCTGCGCCGCCGTGGACAAAGCCGTCGCCGCCGGAAAAGCCGTGCACTTCATGGGCCTGCTGTCCGATGGTGGCGTGCACAGCCACCAGGATCACCTGGTCGCCATGGCCGAACTGGCCTTCAAGCGCGGTGCGCAAAACATCTACCTGCACGCCTTCCTCGACGGCCGCGACACCCCACCGAAAAGCGCGCAATCGTCGATCGAACTGCTCGACGCGACCTTCCAGGCCCTGGGCAAAGGCCGGATCGCCAGCCTGATCGGCCGTTACTACGCCATGGACCGCGATAACCGTTGGGACCGAGTGTCCCAAGCCTACAATCTGATTGTCGACGGCCAGGGCGAATTCAACGCCGCCACCGCTCAGGAAGGCCTGCAAGCGGCCTACGAGCGCGGCGAGAGCGACGAGTTCGTCAAAGCCACCTCCATCGGTGAGCCGGTAAAAGTCGAAGACGGCGATGCCGTGGTGTTCATGAACTTCCGCGCCGACCGCGCCCGCGAGCTGACCCGCGTGTTCGTCGAAGACAACTTCAGTGAGTTCGAGCGTGCCCGCCAGCCGAAACTGGCCGGTTTTGTCATGCTGACCCAATACGCCGCCAGCATCCCTGCGCCATCGGCCTTCGCTGCCGGCAGCCTGGAAAACGTGCTGGGCGACTACCTGGCGAAAAACGGCAAGACCCAGCTGCGCATCGCCGAAACCGAAAAATACGCCCACGTGACCTTCTTCTTCTCGGGCGGCCGCGAAGAACCGTTCCCGGGCGAAGAGCGCATCCTGATTCCGTCGCCGAAAGTCGCCACCTATGACTTGCAGCCGGAAATGAGCGCACCGGAAGTCACCGATCGCATCGTCGACGCCATCGAAAACCAGCGTTACGACGTGATCGTGGTCAACTACGCCAACGGCGACATGGTCGGCCACAGTGGCGTGTTCGAAGCAGCGGTGAAAGCCGTTGAATGCCTGGACCTGTGCGTGGGCCGCATCGTCGACGCCCTGGAAAAAGTCGGCGGCGAAGCCTTGATCACGGCTGACCACGGTAACGTCGAGCAAATGTCCGATGAAACCACTGGCCAGGCGCACACCGCACACACCTCCGAGCCGGTGCCGTTCATTTATGTCGGCAAGCGCGACCTGAAGGTCCGCGAAGGCGGCGTGCTGGCAGACGTGGCGCCAACCATGCTGAAGTTGCTGGGCCTGGATCAACCGGCGGAAATGACCGGGACTTCGATTCTGGTGTAACTGAATCCGCGAAACCCCGCTAAACCCTGTGGGAGCTGGCTTGCCAGCGATAGCAATCTGGCAGCCAACAGCTATGTTGAATGTGCCGACGCAATCGCTGGCAAGCCAGCTCCCACAGTGGTTTATGGAGTTTTCGAAATGGAATTCAGCCTGCCGCTCACTCCAGTTATCACACAGTCAGAAATGGGCATTTTTTTTGCCGCCCATGGCGGGCATACTAGGCCGTCCCTTTCCCTGGTGCCGCCCGCCCCTATGCTTCGCGTCCTGATAGCCCTAGCTCTGACATGCCTGCTCCAACCGGCCTTTGCTGACGAGCGCGCAGAAACCCAACAACAGTTGGACGCCACGCGTCAGGACATTGCCGAGTTGAAGAAACTGCTGGGCAAGTTGCAGGAAGAGAAGTCCGGTGTGCAGAAAGAGCTCAAGGGCACCGAAACCGAAATGGGCAAGCTCGAGAAGCAGGTCGAAGCCCTGCAAAAAGAGCTGAAGAAAAGCGAAGCCGAGCTGCAGCGCCTCGATGCAGAGAAAAAAAAACTCCAGAGCGCGCGCACTGAACAGCAACGACTGATCGCCATACAGGCCCGGGCGGCCTACCAGAACGGTCGCCAGGAATACCTCAAGCTGCTGCTCAACCAGCAGAACCCCGAGAAGTTCGCCCGTACCCTCACCTATTACGATTACCTGAGCCAGGCTCGCCTGGAGCAGTTGAAGAGTTTCAACGAAACCCTGCGCCAACTGTCCAATGTCGAGAAAGACATCGCGATGCAGCAGGCGCAACTGCTGGTGCAGCAAAGCAGCCTCGACACCCAGCGCGACGAGCTCGAGAAAGTCCGCAAGGAGCGCCAGCAAGTCCTGGCCAAGCTCAATGACGATGTAAAGGCTCGCGATCAGAAGCTGGCGGCGCGCGAGCAGGATCAGGCAGACCTGTCTAAAGTCCTTAAAACCATTGAAGAAACTCTGGCCCGCCAGGCCCGTGAGGCAGAAGAAGCGCGGCAAAAAGCGCTGATTGCCCAGCAGGAAGCCGAAAAAAAGCGTTTACGTGAGGCCCAGGCGCTGGCAGATGCCAACGACGATGCCCCACGCAAACCGGTCAAGTCGACTCCCGGCGCACTGGTTTCCAGTTCCGGCGAGACTTTTGGCGGCCCGTTTGCATCAACCCGCGGCAAACTTCCCTGGCCTGTCGATGGTCGACTGCTGGCGCGCTTCGGTGAAAGCCGTGGCGATGATGCCCGGACCAAGTGGGATGGCGTGATGATCGGCGCATCTTCCGGCAGTGCGGTGCATGCCGTACACGGTGGTCGCGTGGTGTTCGCAGATTGGTTGCGCGGCGCCGGGCTGCTGGTGATTCTCGACCACGGCAATGGTTATTTGAGCCTGTACGGTCACAACCAGACACTGCTCAAGTCTGCGGGTGACGTTGTAAAAGCCGGTGAGCCTATTTCCACTGTCGGTAACAGTGGCGGGCAGGACACACCAGCGCTGTATTTCGCAATTCGTCAGCAGGGTCACCCGAGTGACCCGGCGCAATGGTGTCACGCGCAAGGATAAGCGCGTCGCCTAATTCAGGAGTTCGTTCGACATGCTGCATTTGTCCCGCCTTACCTCGCTGGCCCTGACGATCGCCCTGGTGATCGGCGCGCCTTTGGCGTTTGCCGCTCAACCAGCCCCGGCGGTTGCGCCTGCGGGCACTGCTGCGACCACCAAGGCGCCACTGCCGCTGGACGAGTTGCGCACCTTTGCCGAGGTGATGGACCGGATCAAGGCCGCTTATGTCGAACCGGTAGACGACAAGACCCTGCTGGAAAACGCCATCAAGGGCATGCTCAGCAACCTCGACCCGCATTCTGCCTACCTCGGCCCTGAAGATTTCGCCGAGTTGCAGGAAAGCACCAGTGGGGAATTCGGCGGCCTTGGCATCGAAGTCGGCGCCGAAGACGGCTTCATCAAGGTGGTGTCGCCAATTGACGACACTCCTGCCTCCAAGGCCGGCATTCAGGCCGGCGACTTCATCGTCAAGATCAACGGCCAGCCTACCCGCGGCCAGAGCATGACCGAAGCCGTCGACAAGATGCGCGGCAAGATCGGCCAGAAAATCACCCTGACCCTGGTGCGCGACGGCGGCACGCCGTTCGACGTGACCCTGGCCCGCGCCGTTATCCAGGTGAAGAGCGTGAAGAGCCAGTTGCTGGAATCGGGCTACGGCTACATCCGTATCACCCAGTTCCAGGTCAAGACCGGTGAAGAGGTTTCCAAGGCCCTGGCCAAGCTGCGCAAGGACAACGGCAAGAAACTCAAGGGCATCATTCTCGACCTGCGCAACAACCCGGGCGGGGTGTTGCAGGCGGCGGTAGAAGTGGTCGACCACTTCATCACCAAGGGCCTGATCGTTTATACCAAGGGCCGCATCGCCAACTCCGAGCTGCGTTTCTCTGCCACCGGCAAGGACGAAAGCGAAGCCGTGCCAATGGTCGTGCTGATCAACGGCGGCAGCGCCTCGGCTTCGGAAATTGTCGCCGGCGCCCTGCAGGACCAGAAACGCGCCGTGCTGATGGGCACCACCAGTTTCGGTAAAGGTTCGGTGCAAACCGTACTGCCGCTGAACAATGAACGCGCATTGAAAATCACCACGGCGTTGTATTACACGCCGAACGGCCGCTCCATCCAGGCCCAGGGCATCGTCCCGGACATCGAAGTGCGCAAGGCCAAGATCACCAGCGAGCAGGACGGCGACTACTTCAAGGAAGCTGACTTGCAGGGTCACCTGGGCAACGGCAACGGCGGCGCCGACAAACCGACCGGCTCCAGCGGCAAAGCCAAGCCAATGCCACAGGATGATGATTACCAGTTGGCCCAGGCCCTGAGCCTGCTCAAAGGGCTGAGCATCACGTCCGGCCGTTGAGATGTTTCTGCGGTTGCTGATTGCTCTGTTGTGCTGTCTGGCGGGTATTGCCCACGCAGAACCCGCCGGATCGACGCCCCACAAAGCCTACCTGAGTCTGATCATCGACGACCTGGGGCAGAACCTGCCTCGGGATCGTCGCGTGCTGGCCCTGCCCGGCCCGGTGACCACGGCAATCATGCCCGACACGCCCCACGCCACCGAATTCGCCCGCGAAGCCCATCGCGCCGGCAAGATCGTCATCCTGCACATGCCCATGGATCCGGCTACCGGACCGTTCGCCTGGCACCCCGAGTTGCCCATCGACGAGCTGGAAAAACGCCTGAACGCCGCGTTCAAAATGGTCCCGTACACCAGCGGCATCAACAATCACATGGGCAGCCGCATGACCGCACAACCCGCCGCCATGGCCTGGCTGATGGCGGACTTGCAACGACGGCACAAGTTCTTCGTCGACAGTCGCACCAGCGCGCAGACCGTGGCTGCTGCCGAAGCGCAGAAGATCGGCCTGGCGAGCGTTTCGCGGGATGTGTTTCTCGACGATGAACGTACTGAAGCAGCGATCTTTACGCAGTTACAGACGGCGATCAGCCTCGCGCGCAAGCAGGGTTCGGCAGTGATGATCGGGCATCCGTATCCACAGACGCTCACGGTGCTGGAACGCGAGTTGCCCAAGCTCAAGGCTCAAGGGATCGAGTGGATTGATATCCGGCAGATGATCAGTGTGCGCGGCAATCGGGCGACGGCAGCGCATGGCAAGGATGGCGTATACCGCTAATCCGTAGCACCACCGAACCACTGTAGGAGCCGGCTTGCCGGCGAAGCGGTCTTGAATATTGCATTGCCTTTGCGGCCGCCATCGCTGGCAAGCCAGCTCCTACAGGGATGTGCAGGTGTGCAGGTGTGCAGGTGTGCAGTTAGAGATACTGCGCCATGATCTCGTCCACCCGCCCTTCCTTGCGCATCTGATCCAGCGCCGCCTGGAGCTTGGCCACCGTCTCGTCCGACACATCCTTGTTCAGTGCCAGGTACAGTTCGGCACTGTTGAAACGCAGTACGGTTTTCAACCCGCTTACCCCTTCCTGGCGTGCCAGATAGCGCCCGGCCGGGTCACCCGTAGCCCACAGGTCTATCTGACCGTTGACCAGCTTCTTCGCATTGTCCTGATCGCGCAGCACGACGATCGGATTGAGCCCCTGCTTGGCCAGCGTCTCGGCGATCGCATCGCCCTTGTAGGCGCCAATCTTGTATTTGCGTGCGTCATTCAGGGTTTCGAGGGTGATCTTGCTGTCAGCCTTGGCCAGCATGATCCAGTCGTCCGGGCCGATGGGACCAACCCACTTGAAGAGTTTTTCGCGATCCGGCAACCGCGCCATGACAAATACGCCGTAACCGGGCTTCTCGAGGGTGAGTTTGTAGATTCGCTCCCAAGGGAAGCGCAGCGTCAGGCTGTAGTTAATCTCGGCGCGCTTGAAAATCTCGCGGACGATATCGGTGGCGATGCCATTGATGTTCTCGTCCTGAGCGAAGTTCTTGCCGTTCTTCGCCATGTTGTACGGCGGGAAGTTTTCCGTCAGCAACACCATGTCGCTATCGGGACTGTCTTTAGCGTACGCCCCGGTGACCAACAAGAGAGAAGCACTGGCGAGGGCTAGAAGAAGGCGTTTAAGCATGTCTGGCTACCGAAATCCATGGCGTACCCAAGAGTGCCTTGAGCCCGCCATGATGTCCACTGGCCTGTATCGGTTTGTTTAACGCATCACGATTCCGCGATGAGCCATATAGGCCTTGGCTTCCTGCACGGTGTATTCGCCGAAGTGGAAAATACTCGCCGCCAATACCGCGCTGGCGTGACCTTCGATAATTCCATCGGCCAGGTGCTGCAGGTTGCCGACACCGCCGGAGGCGATCACCGGAATGCCCAGCGCATCGCTGATGGCGCGGGTGACACCCAGGTCGAAACCGTTTTTCATGCCGTCCTGGTCCATGCTGGTCAGCAGGATCTCACCGGCGCCCAGGCCTTCCATTTTCTTCGCCCACTCAACGGCGTCGAGACCGGTTGGCTTGCGGCCGCCGTGGGTGAAGATTTCCCAGCGCGGGGTTTCGCCCGGCCCGGAAACCTTCTTCGCGTCGATGGCAACCACGATGCATTGCGAACCGAAATGCTGCGCGGCTTCGCCGACAAACTCCGGGTTGAACACCGCAGCGGTGTTGATCGAGACCTTGTCCGCGCCGGCATTGAGCAAGTTGCGGATGTCCTGCACGGTGCGTACGCCGCCGCCCACGGTCAGCGGGATGAACACCTGGCTGGCCATGCGCTCTACGGTGTGCAGCGTGGTGTCGCGACCGTCGACACTGGCGGTGATGTCGAGAAAGGTAATTTCGTCGGCGCCCTGCTCGTCGTAGCGACGGGCGATTTCCACCGGGTCACCGGCATCGCGGATGTTTTCGAACTTCACACCCTTGACCACCCGGCCGTTATCCACGTCCAGGCAAGGGATGATGCGTTTGGCCAGCGCCATGATCAGTCCTCAGCCTTTGTACGAATCGCAGAAAGCTTGCGCTTCAGCGACGTCGAGGGTGCCTTCGTAGATCGCACGACCGGTAATGGCACCGATGATGCCTGGCGCCTTGGCGTCGAGCAGGGTCTTGATGTCACCCAGGTTGTGGATGCCGCCGGAAGCGATCACCGGGATCTTCGTGGCGGCAGCCAGTGCGGCGGTGAAGGGTACATTGCAACCCTGCATCATGCCGTCTTTGGCGATGTCGGTATAAACGATCGCGGACACGCCGTCGGCTTCGAACTGTTTAGCCAGGTCGATCACCTGAATGGTGCTGATTTCAGCCCAGCCGTCGGTAGCGACGAAGCCGTCTTTGGCATCAAGACCGACAATCACCTTACCCGGGAATGCGCGGCAGGCTTCGGCGACGAAAGCCGGATCTTTCACGGCCTTGGTGCCGATGATCACGTAGCTCACGCCGGCTTTCACGTAGTGTTCGATAGTTTCCAGGGAACGGATACCGCCGCCGATCTGAATCGGCAGGTTCGGGTAGCGTTTGGCGATGGCGGTGACCACTTCGCCGTTGACCGGCTGGCCTTCGAATGCGCCGTTCAGGTCGACCAGATGCAGACGGCGGCAACCGCCCTCCACCCACTTGGCAGCCATGCTCACCGGATCATCGGAGAACACTGTGGAATCTTCCATGCGACCCTGGCGCAGACGAACACAGGCACCGTCTTTAAGATCGATAGCGGGAATAATCAGCATCTGGCAAACCTTCAAAATTGAATGTTCAGCTTGGCTCGGGAATCAGTTTTTCTCGAGCGCCCACAGGTCGCTTTCGATGCTTTCGAACCTCTCTTTGAGGTGCGCCTGCACATCGAAAATCGCCCTGTTGTAATAGTGCGGAGCAATTTCACGGGTAAACAGCTCAAGAATCTCCGCCGCCTCGAACGAGCCGAGGTCGAGTTCAAAGCGGTCTTCCATGAAACGCTTGATCTTGCGATTGGCCTCGTCCTCTTGCTCAGGGGTGAGCGTGAGGATGGGCGGCTTGGATTTCTTGACGGCCATTTACCAGCGACCGTCCCACGCAGCGAAGTTCTGCAGCAACTGCAGGCCATGGGTATGGCTTTTCTCCGGGTGGAACTGCACGGCGAAACGCGAGCCTTCGGCCAGCGCCGCGGCAAAATCGACACCGTAGTGACCGCCACCCACCACCTGCCGCGCGTTGGCGGCAGCGATGTAGTAGCTGTGCACGAAGTAGAACCGCGCCTGGTCCGGGATGTCGTGCCACAGCGGGTGACTCACCTTCTGCTTCACTTCGTTCCAGCCCATGTGCGGGACTTTCAGGTGTTCGCCGTCCTCGACCAGATCCTTGCCGAAGAACTTCACCTGGCCCGGGAACAGACCGATGCAGTCGACGCCGTCGTTCTCTTCGCTGGTGTCGAGCAAGGCTTGCATGCCCACGCAGATACCAAGGAACGGACGGTCCTGGCTGACTTCACGTACCAGCGAATCGAAGCCGAGGCGACGGATCTCCGCCATGCAATCGCGAATGGCACCCACGCCGGGGAAAACCACCCGGTCGGCCTCGCGAATCACGTTCGCATCGCTGGTGATCAGGACCTTGCCGGCACCGACATGCTCGAGGGCCTTGGCCACCGAGTGCAGGTTGCCCATGCCGTAATCGATAACCGCGACTGTCTGCATTACAGCACGCCCTTGGTCGAAGGCATTTGCCCGGCCATGCGGTCATCGAGTTCGACGGCCATGCGCAAGGCGCGGCCGAAAGCCTTGAACACGGTTTCGATCTGGTGGTGGGTGTTGTGCCCACGCAGATTGTCGATGTGCAAGGTGACGTTGGCGTGGTTGACGAAGCCCTGGAAGAATTCCTGGAACAGATCAACGTCGAAGCCGCCGACGGTGGCACGGGTGTAGGGAACATGCATCTGCAGGCCTGGACGGCCGGAGAAGTCGATCACCACACGCGAGAGTGCTTCATCGAGCGGCACGTAGGCGTGACCGTAGCGACGGATGCCTTTCTTGTCGCCGATGGCTTTGGTGAAAGCCTGGCCGAGGGTGATACCGACGTCTTCCACGGTGTGGTGATCATCGATATGCAGGTCGCCCTTGCTGACAATATCCAGGTCGATCAGCCCGTGACGGGCGATCTGGTCCAGCATGTGCTCAAGAAAAGGAACACCGATATCGAATCGGGCCTTTCCGGTGCCATCGAGGTTGATCGAGGCTTTGATCTGGGTTTCCAGAGTGTCGCGCTCGACAGACGCCTTACGTTCGGCCATCACCAGCTCCGCAAAATCATTGGGCGAAAAAGGCAACCATTATAGGGGCGCGGGCGCCAAACAGAAACACGCGAGGTGATATGGCTGACGGATAGAACCCCGTGCCGTCGGGGATATACCTGTCATGACAACCTGAAACACGGACTTGCAGGAGCTGGCTTGTCGGGTCGACGCATCGCAGCGAAGGCGGCGTATCTGACACACCGTGCCGCATTGATCGCCAGCAAGCCAGCTCCTACAAGGTATTGCGTTAGTGGAACAGGACCGCTGTTTTCTGCAGGGTCACCCAAACGCCCCACGCCAACGGAATACCCACCACCAACCAGGCTGCAACAGCCAAAGGCTTGGTGCCGGCAGCCGCTTTCCACTCCAACACGGTGCTGCTGTCAGCGCCCTTGTCATGGCCCAGCGCCTGTTCGGCGGCCAGTTCGGCGTCGGTCATGAAATACTTGTCGGCCACCGGACGCACCAGCAGATTGCACAGGAAACCCAGCACCAGCAGGCCGGCGAGGATGTACAGGGTGATGTCGTACGCCGCTGCGCGCTCGACGCCGATGCTCAGTTGATATTCACGCAGGTAGTTCACCAGTACCGGACCCAGCACGCCGGCAGCAGCCCAGGCGGTCAGCAGACGACCGTGGATCGCGCCGACCATTTGCGTACCGAACAGGTCCGCCAGATACGCCGGAACAGTCGCAAACCCGCCGCCATACATCGACAGGATGATGCAGAACGCCGCCACGAACAGCGCGACGCTGCCCAGATGACCAAGGTTCGGAATCAGTCCGTACAAGGCAAAGCCCAGGGCGAAGAACACGAAGTAGGTGTTTTTGCGGCCCAGGTAATCCGAGAACGAAGCCCAGAAGAAACGCCCGCCGATATTGAACAGGCTCAGCAAACCGGTGAAACCGGCAGCGATGGCGGCAATTGAAGCAAGCTGCGAGGCGTCGAGCTGACCGAACGCCAGGTCATTGCCCAGCAACTTGCCGGCGAACACTTCCTGCAACAGCGGCGACGCCATGCCGAGGATGCCGATACCGGCGGATACGTTCAGGCACAGCACCAGCCACACCAGACGAAATTGCGGCGTCTTCCAGGCCACATTCACGTGAACATGACGATGAGTGATCATCGCGTTCGAGGCTTTTTTCACCGGGGCGGTCCAGCCTTCGGGCTTCCAGCCGGTTGGCGGAACGCGGTAGGACAGCGCGCCACCGATCATGAACACGAAGTAGATCGCGGCCATCACCAGGAAGCTCTGCCACACGCCGACGCTGGTTGGCGAAGCGAAATGCCCCATCAGCGCCGCCGCCAGCGGAGCGCCGACCATTGCGCCGCCGCCGAAGCCCATGATCGCCATGCCGGTCGCCATGCCGCGCTTGTCCGGGAACCACTTGATCAGGGTCGATACCGGTGAAATGTACCCCAGGCCCAGGCCGATACCGCCAATGACCCCGGAGCCGATCCACATCAGCCAGATCTGGTGGGTATACACCCCCAGCGCTGAAATCAGCAGACCGCCGCACCAGCACAGCGCCGATACGACACCGGCCTTGCGCGGTCCGGCATGCTCCAGCCAGCCACCCCAGATGGCGGCCGAGCACCCCAGGAAGATGAAGAACAGCGTGTAGATCCAGCCGAGCATCGAGATCGGCCAGTCACACTGAGACGAAAAGACTTGTGCGATAAAACTCATGTCCGGCGCGCAGGCTACCGGAGCGGTGATGCCCAGCGCCTTGGACAGCGGCAGCCAGAACACCGAAAAACCGTAGGCCATGCCGATGCACAAGTGGATGGCCAACGCGGCCGGTGGTACCAGCCAGCGGTTGAAACCGGGCCTGGCGATGATCCGTTCCTTGGACAGGAACGCAGGCTGGCTGGCATTGAAGCCGTCCGCCGTGATGCTCGTAGTCATTGTGTTTCCCCCAATTATCAGTAGGGTTCGCCAGCCACGGTCCACTCCCGGCCTTTATGCACGCAGGCATGACCGTTTTTTGCGGAGCACCTTGTTGTGCGACAACAGGTCGCAGAAGGACGGACGAACGGGCAAAGGTTACCATCTGCAAGTGACCGAAAAACCAAACTGACATCACCTTTTGTACGTTATCCGATCTCTCTCGCCTCATGACCTCACAGGAATCACCATGCCGATCATTGTCGAGCCGCTGAACCACGCCACGTCCCAGGATCGGCAGGATCTGCAGAAGATCTACCGCGATGCTCCAGACTGGTTGTTCGCTCCGTTTTCCGGGGAAGCGCAGTTGATCGAAGACTGTTTGCGCGACGGCACACTGATCGCCGGGCGCTTCAATGATCGCCTGCTGGGCGCGGCCCGTTTGCAAAGGCACCAGGACGCCTGGTACTTGTCACAAATTTGTGTGCGAAAAATTACCCGTCGCCGCGGTGTTGCCGAGCGACTGGTGGCCGAAGCCCGGAAAATGGCCGAGCAATCGGGCATGACCCTGCGCTTGCTGGCGCCTGCCGGGCACCTGGAGGCACAGGCACTGGCCGCCAAGCTGAAACTGTCGCTGGATGTGTTGCCGGAGTGATCGCTGACCGGTCGTCTATCCGGTGGCGCTATACTCCTCGGCTAAATTTTGAATTCGACTATCTACAAGGACTCGCCCATGAAAGCGTTCGGCAAAATCCTGGGTCTGGTACTTCTCGGGCTGTTGCTGATCATTGTGGCGCTGGGCTTTGCCCTGACCCACCTCTTCGATCCCAACGACTACAAAGACGAGATCCGCCAGATTGCCCGCGACAAGGCCCACATCGAGCTGACGCTCAATGGCGATATCGGCTGGAGCCTGTTCCCGTGGCTGGGCCTGGAACTGCACGACGCCAGTGTCGCGACCCTGGTCAAACCGACCGAACCGTACGCCGATCTGCAGATGCTCGGCCTGTCGGTGCGCGTCCTGCCGCTGCTGCGCCGTGAAGTGCAGATGAGCGACGTGCGCGTCGAAGGCCTGAATCTGCGCCTGAACCGCGACAAGGATGGTCACGGCAACTGGGAGGACATCGGCAAGGTGCCTGCAACGACCAACACCGGCGCGGCGACCGGCACCCCGCCAGCCGCTGTCGAACCTGCGCCCGAAGCCAGCGTCGCGGCGGAGAAACCGCCTCAGCCGATTCGCCTGGACATCGACAGCCTGACCGTGAACAACGCACGGGTTGAATACACCGACGAACGAACCGGCAAGAGCTTCAGCGCCGAAAGTATTCAGTTGAGTACCGGTGCGGTTCACGACTCAGTCAACATTCCGCTCAAGCTCACGGCTTTCCTGTCTGCCAACCAGCCGGCACTGCGGGTTCGGACCGAGCTCAATGGTGAGGTGCGTATCGCACGAGCGCTGCAGCGTTATCAGTTCGAAGACATGAAGTTGTCCGGTGAAGTGACCGGCGACCCGCTGCAAGGCAAGACCATGACGTTCTCCGCCCAAGGCCAGCTGGTGCTGGACAAGGCCGCCAACGTTGCCGAGTGGACCGGTATCAAGATCTCCGCCAACCAACTGCGGGCACTGGGTGAACTGAAGGTCAACGACCTCGACAAGACCCCACAGGTCAGCGGTGGCGTCTCGATTGCCCAGTTCGACCTGGCGAAATTCGTCGAAAGCATCGGCCAGAAACTCCCGGCCATGGCCGAAGGCAGCCTGAGCAAAGTCGAGCTGGTCAGCCGATTGGCAGCGACACCGACCAGCCTGGCGCTCGACAACCTCAACCTGAAAGTCGACGACAGCACCTTCAGCGGCCGCATTGCCGTCGAAGACTTTGCCAAACAATCGCTGCGCGCCGTGCTCAAGGCCGACACCTTCAACGTCGACCGTTACCTGCCGCCGAAATCCGCTGAGGCCAATAGCGCCACGCAAGTCCGCCAGGCCGAAGTCGCCAGCACCGAAGCCGATGCCATGGCCGGTGCGGGCAGCACACCACTGCCCCCCGCGCCGACCAAGGACGCCTGGAGCAGCGAGCGCCTGTTGCCAGTGGAACGCTTGAGCAAGCTCGATGTGGACGCCGACCTGACCTTCGGCCAGTTGACCCTGCAAAAACTGCCGATCCATAACGCTGCGCTCAAGGCCACCGGCCAGGGCGGCCTGCTGACGCTGGCCAACCTGCGTGGCGATCTGTACGAGGGCAACTTCGAAACCGCTGGCACGCTCGATGTGCGCCAGCCAGTGCCGGCGCTGAATCTGCAGACGAAAATCAACCGGGTACCGGCAGAAAAAATCCTCGAAAGCCAGGGCAAGAATCCGCCTGTCAAAGGCCTGGTCACGCTCAACAGCAGCCTGACCGGCAACGGCAACAGCCAGAAAGCATTGATCGAAACCCTCAATGGCAACGCCAGTATCGTCATCAACAATGGCGTGCTGCTCAATGCCAACATTGAGCAGCAGTTGTGCAAAGGCATCGCCACGCTCAACCGCAAAACCCTCAGCGGCGAGCCGCGGGGCAAGGACACACCGTTCCAGGAGCTCAAGGGCAACCTGACCTTCCATAACGGCGTAGCCAGCAACCCGGACCTGAAAGTGCGCATCCCGGGCATGGCCGTCAAAGGTGACGGTGACATCGATCTGCGAGTGCTGGGCATGGACTATCGCGTCGGCATCATCGTCGAAGGCGATACGAGCGCCATGCCGGACCCGGCCTGCCAGGTCGGCGACAAGTTTGTCGGTATCGAGTGGCCACTGCGCTGCCGCGGCCCGCTGGAGCTGGGCGCCAAGGCTTGCCGCGTGGATAACGAACGCATGAGCCAGGTCGCGACCAAGGTGGCCGGCGACAGGATCAGCGAAAAAATCGAGGAAAAATGGGGCGACAAAGTCGACCCGAAACTGAAAGACGCACTCAAGGAACTGTTCAAGCGATGAGAGCCGAGCAGTTTTCAACGGCGGTGCTGGACTGGTTCGACCGCCACGGCCGTCACGATTTGCCCTGGCAGCAGGGCATCAACCCGTATCGGGTATGGGTCTCGGAAATCATGTTGCAGCAGACCCAGGTCAGCACCGTGCTGAACTACTTCGATCGCTTCATGGCCTCGTTGCCAACGGTCGAGGCCCTGGCGGCGGCAGCGGAAGACGAAGTGCTGCACCTGTGGACAGGCCTGGGTTACTACACCCGTGCGCGCAATCTGCAGAAGACCGCGAAAATCGTCGTCGAGCAGTACGGCGGCGAATTTCCCCGGGACGTGGAAAAACTCACTGATCTGCCGGGCATCGGCCTGTCCACCGCTGGTGCGATTGCCAGCATCAGCATGGGCCTGCGCGCGCCGATCCTCGACGGCAACGTCAAACGGGTGCTGGCGCGCTTTACCGCACAAGAGGGCTACCCCGGCGAGCCGAAGGTCGCGAAACAGCTCTGGGCCAACGCTGAGCGCTTCACGCCGCACGACCGGGTCAACGCCTACACCCAGGCGATGATGGACCTCGGTGCCACGCTCTGCACCCGCAGTAAACCGAGCTGCCTGCTGTGTCCGCTGGAAAAGGGCTGTGAGGCGCACATGCTTGGCCTGGAAACCAGTTACCCGATCCCCAAGCCGCGCAAGGCCATCCCGCAGAAGCGCACGCTGATGCCAATGCTGGCCAACGCCGAGGGCGCCATTCTGCTTTACCGTCGCCCCTCCACGGGCCTGTGGGGCGGCTTGTGGAGCCTTCCGGAGCTCGACGACCTCGACGACCTGCCGCACCTGGCATCGCAGCATTCGCTGGAACTGGGCACACAACAGGCATTGCCGAGCCTGGTGCACACCTTCAGCCATTTTCAGTTATCCATCGAACCCTGGCTGGTTCAGGTCCAGGAGACCGGCCATCACGTGGCCGAGGCTGACTGGCTCTGGTATAACCTCGCCACCCCGCCGCGCCTGGGCCTTGCCGCCCCGGTCAAGACCTTGCTCGAACGCGCGGCCGCCGTATTGAACGCAGGAGAGTCGTCATGACCCGCACCATCATGTGCCGCAAGTACAAAGAAGAATTGCCAGGCCTGGAGCGCGCACCGTTCCCGGGTGCCAAAGGCCAGGACATTTTTGACCACGTCTCGGCCAAGGCCTGGGCCGACTGGCAAAAGCACCAGACCCTGCTGATCAACGAAAAACGCCTGAACATGATGAACGCCGAAGATCGCAAATATCTGCAAGGCGAGATGGACAAGTACTTCTCCGGCGAGGATTACGCCAAGGCCGAAGGCTACGTGCCGCCGTCGGAATAACCCCGATTTTTCGGGGGTCGGAACGTAAGCGACGGTAATAATTAAATTTTTTTTGAAAACTTGCTTGACGACCCCCTGAAAAACCCGTTTAATGCGCCCCGTTGCCCAGATAGCTCAGTCGGTAGAGCAGGGGATTGAAAATCCCCGTGTCGGCGGTTCGATTCCGTCTCTGGGCACCACCTTTCGTTTTCAGGTGGTACCAACAACACCTGAAAGCCCACAGAGAACCCGCCTAGTGCGGGTTTTTTGCTATCTAGGGTTCCCACCCCTTCCCTTGTAAGCCCAAACATTTGTGAGTAGATTCGTGAGTAGACCCAGTTCGGTCTAGGAATCTACTCACACCAAGTCGGCTAAATGCCTGCCTGGTGCGGCCTGCAAGGGGGCTGCTTTGCCACTATCAGATACCACCATCCGCACCGCCAAGCCGAAGGACAAGCTTTACCGGCTTACCGACGCCAATGGCCTATGCCTTGAAGTAGCCCCGACCGGCTCCAAGCTGTGGCGCTATCGGTACCGCTTCAATGGCAGCGCAAAGATGCTGGCACTTGGCGCATACCCCGCTGTCACCCTGCTAAAAGCTCGCCAGCGCCGCGATGAGGCTCGCAACCTGCTGGCAGAGGGCACAGACCCCGCCGAACACAAGAAAGCCGCCAAACAGGCTCAGAAGGTCGATGGGCTGACCTTCGAGACGCTAGCGCGGGAATGGTACGACTACAACTCGCCACGATGGGCAGAGGCTACCGCCTACAAGGCCAAGCTGTATTTGGATAACGACATCATCCCCGGCATCGGTAGCCGCCCGATAAAAACCATCACCCGACCCGAGCTGGTCGAGCTGGTGCGCTCGGTCGAAGCGCGGGGCACGCTCAACGCAGCCGGCAAGATCCGCCAATGGCTACACCAGATATTCCGCTACGGCCTGGCCAAGGGCGTGGTAGACGCCAACCCGGCCACCGATCTGAGCGTGGTAGCGGCTCCAGTCAAAGCAGCCCGCCATCACCCGCACGTCACTTTTGCCGAGCTGCCCGAGCTGCTGGGCCAGTGCGAAGCCGCGAACATCCATATCCTGACCCGACACGCCATCCGCCTGCTGATGCTGACAGCGGTTCGCCCTGGTGAATTACGTCAAGCGCCATGGGCCGAATTCGATCTAGACGCCGCCACTTGGACGATACCTGCTGAGCGCATGAAAGCCCGTCGCCCGCATATCGTGCCCCTGCCCCGCCAAGCCGTTGCCATCCTGCGCCAGCTCCAAGGTGTCACCGGACGTTACTCCCTGGTCTTTGCTGGCGCCAACCCTGAACGCCCCATGAGCGAGAACACCGTAAATAAGGCACTTCGCCTAATGGGATATGAAGGGCGCCAGACCGGCCACGGGTTCCGCCACCTGCTCAGCACCGAGCTGAACGGACGCGGGTATAACAAAGATTGGATCGAGCGCCAGCTCGCCCACGGTGACACCGATGAGATCCGGGGCACCTACAACCATGCCGCCTACGTCGAGCAACGCCGGGAGATGATGCAATCTTGGGCCGACTCAATCGATGCCGTATGCGCTGGCGCTAACGTGGTGAGCATCAAGCGAAAGGCATAACAAGTTTTGGCTGATCTAGGGTAGCTCCCGAAACGCGAATTTCCCACCCGCTTGGTCAGCCGATCTATTCAATACGGGATCGCCTGGGAGGGCGCAGAAATGGCAAAAATTGATCGCGTAGAAGACCTGCCGGAATGGTTCGATCTGGAGAAGTACCGATGGACTGGATCGTTCGGCGCAGTGGACTGGTTCGAGTGCTTGGACGTGCGGAAGTGGGCGCTTTTTGATCATCCCAATTTCCTTAGCGAAATAAGCAGACGCGCATCGCCGGACGCCACCTCCGAAGATTTTTACAACGCATGGAGCGAGCGGCTAAAAGTAAGGGCAGAGGAGTTACGCGAGGTACGCGAAAATCCACTATGGTGCCGCATCTATGGCGAAGCTTCGCCTTCTTCATGGCTTAGCCACCCTGGTAATCAGCCAGTAAGAGACATAACCACGCTCGACTTGCGTATGCAGGCGGAGTCTGACCAGCATGGAGCAGAAAATGGCCTGTGTGGGCGCGACCTTGCTGAGAGATGGACTGCTATAACCGGCCATTCTCCCGTCCCCGACGATTGTGACTTTCACTTGCCGCTTGAGTTCCGCGACTATTTTCTCTTCCAGCCAATACCTAACGCAGCACTTTTGGTTGATATGCGTACGCCTGATGCCTTACTGAAAAGAGCATTCGATTCGTGGTTGAAGAATGCTAGGGCAAGCCACCAGGTCGGAGCGCGTAAACCCCGAACACCACCCTTTGATCGCTGGGCGCGCTATGGACTGCTGCCTTACCTTGACCTTCTGATCTGGTCACTGGAGACCGAAACCCATATTCCGGATCGCGTCATGTCCGCGGCTATAAGCCTCTACGATGCTGGCGAGGCGAACTTACGTAAGACCATCGCACCGCTGGCAGCCCACCTGATGATAGATCTGTCGGAGCTTGAAACTTTGGCCCTGATAGAAGCCGCCGCCCGAGCACCAGCAGAACCGGAAGCTTTCTAAGGCTTAAACTTTCCGGAAACTTTCGGACGTTGAAACTCGGATAGAAACACGTAAGCGCAATGTATCAAATAGCCATCGTCAATTACCCAAACCTCCCTGGAGCGACTAGACGATGACAGCCACCCCCCACCCCATCCGCACACAATCCAAGCAAGCCGTACTTGCCCCCGGCGACAAGCCAGCAATCCGCTTTATCAAGCGCCAGGAAGTTGAAGGTATCACCGGCCTTTCCTGTACCGAGATCTACCGCCGCATTGCCGCCGACAACTTCCCAAAGCAAGTAATGCTGGGGCCGAAGTGCGTAGTGTGGGTCGAGGCTGAAATTTACGACTGGATGAACGACCGCATCGCCGAAAGCCGCGCGGTGGCCTAAATGAAAAAGGCCACGATCCTCGAAGAGAAACGCAGCCTGTCGCAAGGCAATACTACCACCAGCGGCACGCTAGCCGCCCTGCTGGAAACGGCGCCCACCAAGATTGCCCGCGTCCTGGTGTACTTCCATAACTTTGAATCGCTCAACCGTTTTGAGGCGCCAACGTGGGTTGGCGATACCAGCCTGAACTCGACCATCCCCGTACTGGAGAACAGCTACTGCCTGACCTTTGAACACTTGCCGGAGAAGTCGCCGAACAATTGGGGTGAGCCCTGCGACTGTAACCGTTACCGCCTGCTGGAAAGCTCGTTCGCCCTGGCCGACAAGGTGCTGACGCTGATGTTCAACCGAACAGCCAAGCGCCAGAAGGTGGCGGCATGAGCCCTATCACCCTAATCAAATCCCAAGGCGAGCCCCGCGTGGATAGTCGCGTGCTCGCCAAACAGATGGGTAATCAACACAAAAACACCATGGAATTGATCGACCGGTACGCCAGCGAGATCAAACGATTTGGACTTCTTCCGTTTCAAACGGAGGCAGTGAAGGCGCCAGGCTCTCGAGGTGCAAAACATCGGCGGTTCGCCCTGCTGAACGAAGATCAAGCGTTTTTCCTGCTAGCGCTGTCTCGCAATACTGATCAAGTGGTAGAGCTGAAGTCGGATCTGATTGTGGCGTTTCGCGAGACCCGTTATGGGTACGCCTGCCAGAAGCTGGAGTCTCGGACGCAGGAGGCAAGCCAGAGCGGTCGCAGCCTCGCCCACTTTCGCTGGGACAAGCCAGGCCTGGTGCAAGATGTGGCTTATCTGAAAGAGCAACTGAAGTTGCCTATCGAGCTGGAGGACATGCGCTCATGACGTTCGGAACTTTCGCGCAAATCGCCAATGAATCGCTCGACACTATGGAATGCAGTCGCGACCACCTACGGTGGCTGTCGGCACTCGGCAAGGCGATTCACACTGACCTGTCCACTGGTCACGGCCTTATCGCAAAGGATCTGGCGGACCTCGCCCAATACCTCGCTGACGATCACCGCAATAATCTGGACGACCAGTTCAGCCAACTCAACGACCAGCTCGAAGCTATCGAACTGAGGGCGTAACCCTTGAAAACTCAAAACAGTGCGCAAGCGCTGACGGGATCGGCTTGCCCGAAGAAAGCCACCGAGCTGTTTTATGTGACCCACCCGAAGGCGCCCAAAGCGCTGCTAGGGCCGTTCCTGACCGAGGCTGACGCCGAGTGTGGGCGCATCGTCATGCGTAGTGCCGATGCCTTGGTCACGTCCGCTCTGATCGATCACCTGGACGACTTCACCCGCTCGCACGCCGTGAATAACGGGCAGGTCTGTCGGGCCTTTGCTGGCGCTGATCACCAAGGAAGCGTCTGCCATGACTGACGCCACGATCCTTTTCCATGACGCGCTCCAGTCGGTCTATGGCCCGCTCGACCGACTGCCGGTGCCCGATGGCGCCATTCACCGCTTCCGTGTGCCCGACGACAAGCCCGGCTCGCTCAACGGCTGGTACGTGCTGTACCTGGACGGCATTGCCTCGGGGGCGTTCGGCAGCTGGAAGGCTGGCGGCACTCACACCTGGACCAGTCGTGAACCTGCCGACTACCGCGAAGCCGAGCAGGTGTGCCAACGCGTCGAGCAGGCCCGCCAGCAGCGCGAAGCCGAGCAACAGCGGCGCCAGCAGAAGACCGCCAAGTTGGCCAACCACTGGTGGAGGGATGCGCGCCGCGCCGATCCGGATCACCCGTACTTGTTGGCCAAGAGGGTAGGCCCTCACGGCCTGCGCCAGCGTGGTGACGAACTGCTGGTGCCACTGTACGCCGATAGCCAGTTGGTCAACCTGCAACGCATTGCCCAGGACGGCAGCAAGCGCTTTCTGTTCGGCGGTCGCATCAAGGGCTGCTATTCGCCACTGGGGCAGGTCGCCGCCGATCGTCCGCTGTGTATCTGCGAAGGCTGGGCCACGGGCGCCACGCTCCACCAGGACGGCAGCTACACGGTTGCCGCCGCGATGAACGCCGGGAACCTCAAGCCGGTGGCGCTGGCGCTGCGTGCCCGCTATCCGGGTCTGGAACTCATCCTCGCTGGCGACGACGACCGGCATACCGAGGGCAATCCGGGGCGCACCGCTGCCAATGCGGCGGCAGTCGCTGCCGGTGGTCAAGTGGCTTTCCCCGACTGGCCCGCCGACGCGCCCACCGCTCTCTCCGACTTCAACGACCTCGCCAACTGGAAACGCTCCCATGAATAACCCTGACGCCAACGTCATCAAACTGCGCCCAGACGTTGCGACCATTAAGCCGGATCGCCCGTGCTGGGCGGTGTATGAACACTGGGTAACGAACGAGAAGGGCGAAAAGCTGCGTCCGGGCGTGTACCGGCATGGCTTCAAGCGTAGCGTCCTCGATCAAGATACCGACGAGGACACCAACACCGCCCGCACCACCGTTGACGAGTGGATCGCCAGCCCGGTGACGGTGATTGCCCGCACCACCAACAGCGACGACGACAGCGAAGGCCGCTTACTGCGTCTGGTGACCGAGCGCGGGGTCAGGGAATGGATCATCCCCATGGAGGTCTTCGGCGGCAGTGGCGAGGATGCTAGACGGCAGCTGTTCGGCATGGGCGTCATCATCGCGCTCAAGAAACGTGGCGCGTTCATGGAGTACTTGTTGGCGCAGTGCCCCACCGAGGTGTTCGCCACCACTTGCCGTCCCGGCTGGCATGAGTCGTCGGGCGCCTTTGTACTGCCAGGGCGCACCATTGGCAGCCACAAGGTGCGCTATCAGTCCAGCGGCAAGGGGCAGAACCTGTTCAGTCTGCGCGGCGACCTGGAGGGCTGGAAAACCGAAGTCGCGACCAAGTGTGAAGGCAACCCGGTGCTGACCCTCGCTATCGGTTGCGCATTAGCTGGCCCGCTGCTGAGCCTGGTGGGCGTATTGGGTGGCGGTGTTCATCTGGTGGGTGACAGCTCCAGCGGCAAGTCACTGGCACAACTGATCGGCTCCTCCGTGTGGGGCGACCCTAGCATCTTTGCCGCGTCCTGGGACATGACGAAGGGCGGTTTGGAGATTGAAGCCTCGGGCCGCAATGACACTCTGCTGCCCTTGGACGAGATCAAGCGCGCCGACCCCAAGCGCGTACAGGAAATGGCCTACTCGCTCGCCAACGGCCAGGGCAAGGGCACCATGACCCGCGAGCGTGAAGGTCGGCCCAAGTTGAGCTGGCGCCTGCTGACGCTCTCCAGCGGCGAGCGGTCATTGTCCGAACACGCGGCCATCGGTGGCAATGCGGCCCACGCTGGCGCTGAACTGCGCATGGTGGACGTGAATGCCGGTACTCGCACCCATCGGGCCTTCGACGAGTTGCACGGCCTGGACGGCGCCAACTTCCACCGTGAGCTGACGGTTGCTGTCGGTGCCCACCATGGGCATATCGGGCCAGCATTCGTGGAAAAGCTGCTCGCCAGTGATGACCGTCCCGGCCTGCTGAAAGACTTCGCCGGCATCCGCGCCCAGTTCATCGATGACAACGCTCAAGCCGGACGGGTAGCGGATCGGTTCGCCGTCATCGCGCTGGCGGGGGAAATGGCCATCGCCTATGGTCTGCTGCCTTGGGCGCCAGGCAGCGCCCTGGCCGATTGCCAGTTGCTCTATGGCGAGTGGTTGAGCCGGGTAGGCAGCGGCAATGCCGAAGACCGCCAGATCCTCGCAGGCATCGCCGACTTCATCGCCAAGCACGGCAGCAGCCGCTTTTCCAACGTGAACGCATCAGAAGATGACACCAAGGTGTTCAACCGGGCCGGGTACTGGGAGTTATCAATGGGTAAGCGCCTGTACCTGTTCAACAAGCCGGCACTGATCGAGGCCGCGCACGGCCATGGCCTGCCCCGCGTGGTCAAGGCGCTGGAGGGGGCAAACGCCCTCGCAGACCACAACAACGAGCGCAAGATGAAAAACTACCGCCTGCCTGGTGGCGGGCAAGAACGTCTGTATGTGATTGACCCCGAAGCCCTTGACGGCGAAAGGGGCCGCGTATGACCGCCACTACCACCAAACACTAATGCCCGAGTTCACAGGAACCTAGAATCACTGGCAACAGTGGCAACACCGGCAACGGCCTTGTGCTCCGTGGCTTAGAGCCGTTGCCACCCTATAAAAAAGTGGCAACAACTGGCAACACACACATCAATTTCAATATAAAAGAGCCTGTCGAACATTGCTTTTGGTTATCACTGTTGCCGGTAAAAAACCGGTGGCAACAAAATCCCGGCATCGGCAACGCCTGGAAGCCACGGTTTAAGAGGCTGTTGCCATTGTTGCCACGGTTGCCGGTGTTTTTGAATTCACAGGAGCATGTGTTTGTTAAAGGTTCGAGCAGGTTGAATTACCCAGCAGTTGCTTTTGATTTACTCCTAGTGCGGCGAACAGTTGCCTCGCTGGGGAGGACGGCGATGAGCAGGGTATTCTGAACAAGCCTGCTTCGAAAAATGACCACCCCAATTCGCAGCCCGCAGAGTGAAGGCATGTCCGAAAGATTCGTGAAATGCATACATCGGAGATAAGCATTGTGGATACGCAAGCATGACTGATCGCAAAGAGTATTTGACCGAGTACCCGGCGCCCCTCGTTGAGCAGATGGCGCCGAACTACCTGGGCAACCCGAACGCGGTTGCCGAGATTCTCAATGAGTTCGTGACCGAGATTTACGGGTGGGTGGGGCAGCGCTCGAGCGGTGCCATGACCGCGGATGAGATGACCGAGCTGGCCTATGCGCGCAGTCGCAAGTTTGCCGCAATCTTCTCCGGCGAGAATCCGGACTATGCCGGGATTATCGGCTGGAACACGCGCTCTGGTGGCGGCCTGGGCGCCTACCTGATGGCGGACCTTGGCCACTACTGGCAAAACAATCGGGACACCTTTGGCAATGACCCGTATCGGGCTTGTTACGGCTGGCTACTATGGGCGACGGTCGACGCGATGAAAATCGACGACGAGGATCTTACCGCGCTGAAGATGGGCGATCGCCTTAAAAGCGTAATTCGCCTGCTGACCGGCACTACAAAGAGAGTCTGATGGATACGCGCGCGGTTTTTCTGCTGAAGTCCGAGGTCAAGGGCCACGTCCGCACGGATGTATCCGTGACAGGTGACAAGCTGTGGTGCTTCCTAGGTGCGCATGAGTGGAAGGTGCTTCACCAATCGACTTGGGAGCTGCGAAATCGCACTCCACTTGAACACCCGTTTGCATTCGACCTGACCAGTCATTTGCATTTGTTCTGACCACCGATTGCATCGGACTTGACCAGCTCGCTTTGTAACCATGATCGGCAGAGAACGGCCAAAAGCGGACCCCGCTCAGCGGTTGTCACAACTGTAGATTCAACCGATGGACGCTCCTGATGGGCACCCTCGGGTGTTAGACTTGCGCTTTTGCCCCAACTCCAAGGAGTTATTGCGTGAATACGGAAAATCATTCCCAGACGGCCGCTTTTCTCTGGTCGATTGCCGATCTGCTACGCGGTGACTTCAAGCAGTCTCAGTACGGTCGCATTATCCTGCCATTCACCCTGCTACGGCGCATGGAGTGTGTGCTGGCGCCAACCAAGGATGCCGTGATTCGCGAGTTCTACGCCCAGGAAGGTCGCCCGGACGCCGTACGTGAAATGTATATGCTGCGTGCAGCAGGTGGCCTGCAGTTCTTTAACGCCTCGCCGCTGACCCTCGGCACTCTGTCCGATACCCAGACCTCGGCCGATCTGATGAGCTACGTGCAGTCCTTCAGCAAGGACGCCCGAGAGATCTTCGAGCACTTCCACTTCGAGGATTTCGTCCAGCAGCTGGCGACCGCCAACCTGCTGTATCAGGTGGTACAGCGATTTGCCGTCGCGCCCTTGGAACCTGCGCGCATTAGCAATTTCGGCATGGGCATCATCTTTGAAGAACTGATCCGCAAGTTCGCGGAAAGCTCTAACGAAACCGCCGGGGAGCATTTCACCCCGCGCGATATCGTGCACCTCACCACTTCGCTGGTGATCACCGATCAGGACCACAAACTCGCGCCCAACAGCATCGTCACCATCTATGATCCAACGGCGGGTACGGGTGGTTTTCTGTCCGAGGGTGATGAGTACATCCAGTCCATCAGCGAAAAGGTCAGCGTCTCCCTGCACGGCCAAGAGCTGAATCCCGAGTCATACGCCATCTGCAAAGCGGACATGCTGATCAAGGGCCAGGACGTGACCAGCATCAAACTGGGCAACACCCTGTCAACCGACCAACTGGCCGACAAGCACTTCGACTTTATGCTCAGCAACCCGCCGTTTGGTGTGGAATGGAAGAAGGTGCAGAAGCAAATCACCGACGAGCACAACAATAAGGGTTTCGACGGGCGCTTCGGTCCGGGTCTGCCAAGGGTGTCCGACGGTTCGCTGCTGTTCCTCCTGCACCTGGTCAGCAAGATGCGCGACCCGCGTGACGGTGGCTCGCGCATAGGCATCATCCTCAACGGTTCGCCGCTGTTTACCGGCGGCGCGGGTTCGGGCGAGTCGGAGATTCGTCGCTACCTACTGCAGAACGATCTGGTCGAAGCCATCGTCGCGCTGCCGACAGACATGTTCTACAACACCGGCATCGCCACCTATGTGTGGATACTCAGCAATCACAAGGCCGCTGCGCGCCAAGGAAAGGTACAGTTGATCGATGGCAGCCAGCACTTCGCCAAAATGCGCAAGTCGCTTGGCAGCAAGCGCCAGTACATCACCGAAGATCAAATCAGCGAGCTAGTGCGCCTCTATGGCTGCTTCGAGCAAACCGCGCAAAGCAAAATCTTCCCCACCGACGCCTTTGGCTACCGCCGCATCACCGTCGAGCGCCCGTTACGCTTGAACTTCCAGACTAGCGCCGAGCGCATCGAGCGCGTGCTGGAGGAAAAGATCATGCAGAAACTCGACAATGCCGCACAGCAGCGACTGCTAAGCGCCCTGCGGGCCATGAATGGCAGCGTGCTACACAACAATCGCGAGCAGTTCGGCAAACTGTTAAAAAAGTCCCTGAGCGAGTACGAAGTATTTCCCACTGCGGCGGAACTCAAGGCGCTGCTCAACGCCTTGAGCGAGCGCGACCCCGACGCTGACATCTGTACCAACAAGGGCGTGCCGGAGGCAGATACCGGCCTGCGCGACAACGAGAATGTGCCCTTGGGAGAGTCGGTGAATGACTACTTTGAGCGCGAAGTGAAGCCCCATGTGCCGGACGCATGGATTGACGAAAGCAAAACCGACGAACAAGACGGCGAGGTCGGCATCGTGGGCTTCGAGATTCCCTTTAACCGCTATTTCTATGAGTTCCAGCCATCGCGTGCGCTGGCTGATATTGACCGCGATCTGAAAGCTTGCACTGACCTTATCAAACAGATGATTGAGGGGGCTGTCGGCATGAGCTTTCCAAGGAATCCGGAATACAAAAAATCAGGGGTGGAGTGGCTTGATGAGGTGCCGAAGCATTGGGATGTAGGCAGCTTCAGACGATTAATTAAGTCGGTAAGCAATGGGACGACTGCTGATCAGGTTGATGAAACTGAAAATACCGTTGCAGTTAGTCGAATCGAGACTATATCTACTGGCGAAATTAATTTTGAGAAAGTTGGGTATGTTGATCACGCCGAAGCCGCAAAGAGATTCTTGCTAAATGAGGGTGATATTCTCTTTTCGCATATTAACTCTTTGCCGATGGTAGGTAATGTCGCGCTTTATCGTGGCGGCAGATCCCTTTTGCATGGCATGAATTTGCTACGGATACAGCCTCGCACTGATGTCGTGAGTGATTGGATCTTCTATTGGTTGAAGTCCAAAAATATACGTCAAGAGATAGAGAGCCGAGCAAAGCCTGCCATCAACCAGGCGAGCGTCTCAACTGACTCCGTTAGGGCAATACCTGCCCTGATTCCTCCTATGCAAGAACAAATCCAAATCGCTCGCTTTCTCGACCACGAAACCGCTCGCATCGACGCGCTTATTGAAGAGCAGCAACGCCTCATTGAAATGCTCAAGGAAAAGCGTCAGGCCGTGATCTCTTCCGCCGTCACCGGCAAAATTGACGTGCGCGGCTGGCAGCCTCCGGTCAGCGCGCTTATTCCCGAATTAGCACAAGAGGCCGTGTAATGGCGGACAGCAAGGAAGCTCAATTTCAGAAGGACATCATCGACGACCTAGCCGCTCAAGGCTGGCTAGTCGGCACGGCCAGCGGCTACGACCGCCGCACGGCGCTGTATACCGAAGATGCGCTGGGTTACTTCAAGGACGCCTGGCCGGAGCGCTGGGATAAGTTCGCCAAGGCGAACCCGAATGCGCCAGAGGATGTGCTGGTGCAAAAGCTGGTGCGCGAGCTGGAACAGAGTGGCACCCTGGATGCGCTGCGCCATGGCTTTAAGCTGCCGGCGGTAAAAGTGGAGCTGTGTAGCTTTCAGCCCGACCACGGCATGAACCCGGACACTCTCAAGCGCTACCAATGCAACCGCTTGCGCGTGGTGCCGGAGGTGTCCTATTCACCACACGCGCGTGAGGCCGGCAGCAGTGGACAGAGCTACAATCCACGGCTGGATCTTGTGCTGTTTGTCAACGGCATCCCCACCGCCACGCTGGAACTGAAAAGCGAGTTCAAGCAGTCGGTCGAGAACGCCAAGCGTCAGTACCGTTACGACCGCCCTGTGAAAGACCCGCTAACGCGTAAGCCTGAGCCGTTGCTGACCTTTAAGCGTGGCGCGCTGGTGCATTTCGCCGTAGGGCAGAATGAGGTGGCGATGACCACGAAACTGGCGGGCAAGGACACTCTCTTCCTGCCCTTTAACCTCGGCAGCGAGGAAGGCGGTGCTGGCAACCCAATACCTGCCGACGATAGCCAGTACGCCACCGGCTACCTGTGGCAACGGCTGTTGCAGCCAGATGCCTGGCTAAAAGTGTTGGGGCGCTTTCTTCACCTGGACAAAAAAACCAGCGAAGGCTTCGACGGTACGCTGGTTCGCAAGGAAACGATGATCTTCCCGCGTTACCATCAATGGGAAGTGGTCAACAAGCTGGTCAATACCACCCACACGGAAGGACCGGGCAAGCGCTATTTAATCCAGCACAGCGCCGGCTCGGGCAAGTCCAACTCCATCGCCTGGACTGCGCATCAATTGGCCTCGCTGTACGACGATGCTGGTCAGCGTCTGTTCAACTCGGTGATCGTGGTCACCGACCGCACGGTGCTGGATAGTCAGTTGCAGAACACCATCTACCAGTTCGAGCACGCCCAGGGCGTGGTCAAACCAATCAGTCGTGATGTCGGCAACCAAAGCAAGTCCGAACAACTGGCTGAGGCGCTGGCCGAACAGACGCGCATTATTATCGTCACCATCCAGACCTTCCCGGCGTTGTTCGATGCCCTGGACAAGTACCCCAAGCTGGCCAGCGGGCGTTATGCGGTGATCGCCGACGAAGCGCACTCCTCGCAAACTGGCTCGTCGGCCAGCAAACTGAAGCAGATTCTCGGCAGCGATGCACTGGACGCCGAGGAAGTCAGCGCCGAAGAGTTGTTGGACGCCGCCGTACAGGCGCGCCAACCGAATGAGCGCATCAGTTACTACGCCTTCACCGCCACGCCTAAGGCCAAGACGTTGGAACTGTTCGGTCGCCCGGCCGACCCTATGCTGCCGGCTAGCTCCAGCAACAAGCCGGAGGCGTTTCATCTGTATTCCATGCGCCAGGCCATCGAGGAAGGCTTTATCCTCGACGTGCTGCGCAATTACACCACCTACAGCACCGCCTGGAAGATCGCCCACCCGAATGGCGAAGACGACGAGGTAGACAGCAAGAAGGCACGCATCAAACTTGCGCGCTGGGTGCGTTTGCATCCATACAACATCAGTCAAAAGGTTGAAGTGATCGTCGAGCACTTCCGAGCCAATATCCGTAATCTGCTCAATGGCCAGGCCAAGGCCATGGTGGTGACCAGCAGCCGCCAAGAAGCGGTGCGTTACCAGTTGGCGGTGAGAGCCTATGTACAGCAGATGGGTTACAACGATGTGCACCCACTGGTGGCGTTCTCCGGCAGCGTGCTACCGGATGAGGTGATCCCCGAAGAGGTGACGGAAAGTAGCAGCCTGCTCAACCCTAGCCTGAATGGCCGCGACCTGGCAGTTGCGTTCGACACCCAAGACTTCAACGTAATGATTGCGGCCAATAAGTATCAGACCGGTTTCGATCAGCCCAAACTGTGTGCCATGTACGTGGACAAGAAGCTGCAAGGCGTGGACTGCGTGCAGACCTTGTCGCGGTTGAACCGCACGTTCGGTGACAGCAAGGAAACATTCATCCTCGACTTCTTCAATGAACCGCAGGATATTCTCGACGCCTTCTTACCGTACTACACCAAGGCCGAGCTGACAGATGTAACCGACCCGCAGATCATCTATGACCTGCAGAAGAAGCTGGATGCCGAGGGGATCTATCACTGGCAGGAGGTCGAGGCGTTCGCCATGGCCTTCTTCGACCCCAAGGCGGCAGCCAGCAAGCTCAGCTACTACTGCACTCCGGCAAAGGAGCGCTTTGCCAAGCGCTACGCCTTCTCGGTGGAGTCGCGCCAGCAAGCGCTGGATTACAAGCGCACAGCCGAAGCCGACGGCGACAGCACTCGCCTGAAAAAAGCCGAGCACGCGCTGAAAGAGGCCGGCGAGCAGATAGACCAACTAGACCTGTTCCGCAAGAACCTGCAGAGCTTTGTGCGCCTGTACGAGTTCCTCTCACAGATCGTGCCCTACGAGGACCGCGAATTGGAGCAGCTCTGCGTGTACGCCAAGCACCTGTACCCTCTGCTGCGCGTGGATCGTCTGCAACAAGACGACGTGGACGTGGGCGAGCTGCAACTGAGCCACTACCGCCTGAGCAAGCGCGCCGAACACCAGTTACGTCTGAACGAGGACGACGGCGAATACACCCTCAAACCTGGCAGTGATGTGGGCAGCGGCAAGCCCCATGACCCGGAGAAGAAGCGCTTGTCGGAAATCATTGAGGCGCTGAACGATATCTTTGGTGCCGATGTGAGCGATGACGACCAGCTGCAGTTCCTCACCGGCATCGCCCAGCGCATCAGCCGCCAGGAAGATGTGATGGCCCAGGTGAACAATCACTCGGTGGATCAAGTGATGCATGGCCTGTTCCCCAAACGCGTTCTGGACACCGTACTGGATGCCATGACCGACCACGAGAAGCTGTCGCTGGAAGTGCTGGATAATGAGACCAAAAGCCGGGCATTTGCCTTGGTGATTTTGAAGATGCTGAAGTCGGCGGCCGCCTTTGATGAATTCGGCTTGAGCGATGCCTGAATCCATATAAAACGCATCAACGAAATACGCGCCGACATCTGCTTTTTGCCGACGTCTGCCCATCGCCACCGGCTGCAATGGGTCGATCTCTGCCGGTCATGTCCACGACATCGTGCTGGTCAGGTCGAATGCAAATGGGTGGGCAAGTCTGTGCAATTACCCAGGAGCGGACCAATGGGGCTGAGGTTCTTGCCCACGGCCCGCTCTACCATCTGCAATGCGGGTGCTCGCACAAGCGGATTACTATGTAAGCAGGTAACCCGTTAATTACGTAATTGAATAGCGTGGTAACTGGGTAATTGATTAACTGAAAAATTGATTATCCACCGTCTTGCTGACATTGCCGATAAGCCCGACACCAGCTTGAGCGTTAAGGTGCTGACAGTCCGGCGCCGCCCCTCTGGCCCAAGCGCTCCCTCAGCGCTTCGATTACAGGCTTGTCTGCCGTACCGTTCAGCAGTCTCGGTAGGGTATCCAATGGCACCAGGCCGACAGCCTGACTTTCCCAGCCCATGGCCGCCGGTGATCCACCGAGGCGCTCGCCGATGTAGAGGCGGCAAACGCTGGTCGTGCGAGTGAAGTCACCCAGCAGACCGGTGATCCGCACCTGTAGACCCGACTCCTCCATAGCCTCGCAGATCGCCGTCGCTTGCAGCGTCATGCCCTTGGTGACAGTTCCTTTTGGAAAGGTCCAGTTGTAGCCACCGAAGCCGTTGGTGGGTGCAACGATCCATACCCTACCATCACCTTCCAGTACAATAATGCCTGCACTGGCTTTCAAGCCTGGCGTTTGCTTGAGTGGTGGCGCCTCTTGGTCGAGAAGCTGGCTTGTAATCGCGTTCCAGCCTTCAGCCGTTGTCGGGTGTTCTGTCCAAGGTGAGACCGGGATGCCGTTGATCATACTTGGCAAATCTCCGCCGGGAATTGCCGTAGCAATAGTGGCGGCATCCTGCCAAGTCTCGGCAGTCGAGGATGTACTCGGATGCTTGATTAGAACCGGTTTCCCGTGCTCGTCCTGATGTGGGTGGTAGATGGACATGCCTTACTCCTTTTTGTCATGGCGAAGACTGGGGATTGTCTGTATCACAGCGGCGCCAGCGCGGATGATGGAGCCGGGGGTGACAAGGGGGTGACAAAGATGACGTGTCACCCCCCTTGTTGTCACGGGAACCCAAAAAAAAGGACGATGCTTTTTCGCCTTATGGCTCTCAGCGCAGTCCGCTGGCAGATCAAGGCGCCCTCCGGCCCCTTGCCCTGTAGGTGTGAAGGTGGTTGACCGGAACGACACGGAAGCTGAAGACCGCATCATGGAAAACCTGATCGGGTGAACCGACGCCAAGGGGTGGACGGTTTGTCTCCCCTGCTCAGGTGCGAAATTGCATTCCACTTGCCCAACCGTTTGCATTCGACCTGACCAGTCATTTGCATTCGATTTGACCAGCACGCTTTGTAACTATGACCGGCAAAGAACGACCCAAGCGGCCGGTAAACCGAGCCAATGTAAGCGAGCGAGGGGCTGCGTATAACGGCGTTTATGGTAAATCCGGCCATAGCCGAGCTTCAGCCATGGCTGGAGTCTATTCGTGTGATGGCCGATTTCGACCCACAGCAGGCAATCAGTCGTTCCTATAAATCATTAGAAATTGGGGTTTGGGTAGCAATGGAACTGAAAACCAACGTAAGCCGAATTAGAGTTTGTTTTACTCGTCAGCGACTGCGAACTAACGAACTTTGATTCGTGAGACGGATTTATTGCACTGATTTTCGGGTGTTGGTGGCCTTTCCCCGCGATAGCGGAAACGGTTTCATAAAACGGTCGTTTTTCGAAACTATCCAGACGTTGCAACGGCAGCTGAAGTCATCGATGCAAAGAGCTGATTAAGCCGATATGATCATGGGCGTTTTAAGCCACAGACAAGGACGCTGACGATGCGCAGATACCGAGTTTTAAGGCCACATCAGCCCGCCCAAAAGAATGGAAATCTTTACTACGTGCGGCTTAACACGCCCCTTGGTATTTTCTACAAGCTGGGCTTCACTTCGCTTGAGTCGGTGGCCAAGCGTCTTGGCTATCAAGGCACTGGCGATGAGGCTTACATCGATGAGGTATTGTACTTCGTCTACCACGAGAATGCCTTCGATCTCGAAACCACGCTTCACGCGCATTTTGCCAGTCAGAGTGTCTTTCGCATGTTCAGTGCCGCTCCCGATATGCCGCTGTGTGGCAATGGTCAGTCGGAGCTTTACTACGACGATATCTTGGGACTGGACAGTGCATTCACCAAGGAGCAATCGGAAAAGACTCGCTCAAGCGTTAAGCTGGCAATCCTCATGCGTACGTGGTCGTCTGAAGAAACGGCACTCAAGCAAAAAGCCTTTGATGATGCCAAGGAGCGTTTCGTTGAGGATCTGTTCAGTAGGCTACGTTCTGGCCTGCAGGTCATCGCTCCGGTGATTAACTGGCTGTTCGGTACGAGGTTGTTCCAGGATACCGAGCGCGCCCCATCAGCAGATGCTTCTATCGCCCTGGGCATCATCGAAAACTTTAAATATGAGCGGCGCCTTAAGAGACAAAGCGAACTGTACAGGCTTAGGAAGGAAGCCCGTGAGGAAATGGAGCGAATGACTGCCGCAGCTGCGAACACTAATTTTTCACAGCCCTAGCTCGTCTTCCAGCACCTTGCCTCTGAACTCCCTGGGTATCAGCTTCAAGTAGCTTTCGCGGTCGGTCACATGCTCAATCAGCTCCAGCAACTGCCCTAGAGTTCGATGGCAAAAATCGAAGAAATCCCGATACGGAGACGCCCTGGACGAAAGGGGAAACGACTGGATGAAGGGCCGCAAACAAAAAAGCGAGTAGATTTGTGAGTAGAAAAATAAACCACCAACTCAAAAGCCAGTAAATACTAGGCCAAAACCCAACAGTTCGATTCCGTCTCTGGCACCAAATACCGAAAACCCTGAATCGCAAGATTCAGGGTTTTTTTATGCCTGCGATTTGATCAGGCACCGATCCAGTCACTTTCGAAGCGACAATTCCCCACCTCCTATCGCCGCACCCACAGGCATCCGCAACGGTTGCCGGGGCCGAGCCCTGAAAAGCTTCCGACATTGGAGAGCCCCCCTTCCTGGCGGTATCTGGCCTGTAAGAACGCTCCGTATGCTTTAACGGAAACGGATGACATACGCCGATCTTTGGTTTGTGCAGAATCGAAAGAGGAGCTGCCGCATTACCGGGAGCAGATACACAGCAGAGATATAGGCAATGACTGACGCCATCAAACCAGACGTCGAAACCGCCGAGTTTTTTACTGAACAGGAAATCAGAACTTTCAGCTTTGATAATCAGCAGTCAACCCTGCTGCACAAGTTCGCCAAAAAACTGGCCGCCATCGGCGGACCACAGGTACCAGGAGCCAAGTCCAAAGCGTCTCTGGCAGCGACCGAATTAAAGTTCTCGTTTTCGAAAAACCAATGTGAACTGCTGGACGCCTATTCCGATGGCCTTGTTTCCGTATTGATTTTTGAAGGGCTGCAAAAAATCACCGACGTCAGCCCTCCAAATGAACTGCCAGATCCGGCATCCCTGGAAAATCGTTACGACGTACTTTGTCTGGCCGCCCGCAATCAGATCTTGTTGAAACTGGTGGATAACCTTGCCTTTGCCTATGACATGGACAATGAAGGAAAACTGGTTCGACTGGTGGCCAACTTCAAGGGCGGCGGACTGACCAAAATCCCTGCCGAGCCGGACATCAAAGAACTGAGTTCCCATTCCGGCCTCGCGCTTGGCCCTCATACAGAGGCGCCTTACTGGTGCGCCGTGAACGCGAAAGACGGGCACTCGCCCTCTCCATCGTCGCTCATACTTTCCGCCTTGTGGAACCCGAGTCTTGAGCCTACGCGAGTCATTCCACTACCTTCCATACTCGAGAAAATTGGCGTCACCAACTGCCTCGCACTAACCACGGGTAACTTCCAGTTCACCCGCAGTGACTCCTTTGTCAATGGCAAAGGGGAAGATGGCCGCAACGTTTCGATTCTGGAGTTCGACGACAAGACAGGGTTCGCCGCCCGCTTTAACTCGTATCGATTCTCGGTCAATGACAACGTCTCGACCTTTGTGAAAACGGCTTACACCGCCCTTTGCCAAGGTGTGGGTGAAGCAATTCCGGTTGAATACACGCTGACTCAGGAATCAGCCATGGTCATCAACAACATCCGGGCTCTGCACTGCCGCGATGTCATCAAAGACAACAGACGGGTCTTGGTTCGTATTTTTGGACTTTCAAAATTTTCTTCCCCCATCGTTGTGTCAGAGGACCCGCTAGTACTGCAGGGCTGATTTTCATGTGATCAGGCTGTTGAACGACCAGTCATGTGATTACTGGTCAATAACTAAAAAGAGAGAACGTAATGTCCTGGGATGTAATTGGCATGTTGGCGCTCGTCGCTTTTTGCGCCGGCTTTTTTGATGCGATTGCCGGTGGTGGCGGTTTGATCACCTTGCCTGCATTGTTCCTGGCAGGTGTAGATCCGATCAGTGCAATTGCCACCAACAAATTCCAGGCGGCCTCGGCAACTGTTTCGGCAACTGCAACCTTTGCTCGCAAAGGAATGATCGAGTGGCGTGAAGGCCGCTACCTGATTATCTGCGGATTTATTGGCGGTGCCAGTGGTGCTTTGCTGGTCAGCTCTATTGATAAGCGCTATCTGGAAGTCTGCGTGCCTATCATGCTGATTCTGGTAGCCATCTATTTTGCATTCTCTCCAAAGCTGGCCAGTGAAGATCGACGCAAAAAAATCGGTGTTCTGCTCTTTTCGTTTACCGTGGCGCCGATCCTGGGCTTTTACGACGGCATATTTGGCCCCGGCGTGGGCTCATTCTTTATTGTCGGATTTGTCCTGCTCTGCGGCTTGGGCATGATGCGGGCCATGAGTTTTACCAAACTTGCCAACGCCTCATGCAATCTCGGTTCTCTGTCGGTCTTCATTACCAAAGGCGTGATTATCTGGCCGATAGCCATAGCCATGGCTTTGGCGGCCTTCGTCGGCGCTCAATTGGGTGCACGGGCCGCTGTCCGGGTCGGACCACGACTGATCAAACCCATGTTGATCGTGGTCTGCTGCGCCTTGGCCATCAAGCTGCTGAGCGTAGAAACCAACCCTTTACGCGTTGTACTCATCCAAGCGTACGCGGGTGTTAATAACCAACAACCCTGAGTCGCAGGACTCAGGGTTTAGAGCCTCTCGTTAACTCGCATCATTCCAGTGGAAAACCAGGCTATGAGCTGCACCACTGTCAACATTGGCAACGTCATGCCGTGTTTCGCCCTTGCGCGTCGCAATGACCGTGTATTTACCGGCCGGCAGTTTCACGTAAACCAGCGGACCGGCGTCATTGAGCGTCAGCACGGTTTGCCCTGGGTCTTTCTGAATAACGACGCTCACGTCGGAAGTGTATTCATTTCCCGCCCCGACAGAGAACGTCATGTGCAGGTTATAGCCGGTGGTCTGCTGAATAGCCTTCGACTCATCCTCGCCGATACCGCCGGACAGGTAGGCGATGCCGTTTTGCTCCTGGCGCTGCACCTGTACGCCAGCGCTGTCTATTGGATCAAGGCTGGCGGCGGGCGACATCGATGGAAACATCAGCACGCCGACGGCGGTGAGAGGCAACAGGAGTGAATGGAGGTATTTCATGATGACGACTCCCGGGCTCCGCAGAACCCTATCGTTACATCCTTTGGATTTCCAGGCGGGGACAGGGGTTTTAGATTGATTTGGCCTGAGTACGAAACGTACTACACCATTTGTTCCTCAGCCCTCGCCCGGATTTAGACCCGTCCTGCCGAAGAGCCCGGTATTTCCTGCCTGTCTTTCAGTAACTCCCGGCATCTTCGAAGGGTGCTCACTTGTCATGCTCTTTCGCGGCTCAATCTGCTGCGGAAGACTTCATGACGACTCTCACATCCAATGACACTCAAGACCCACAACTCGCATCACTACTTGGCAACCTTGGCGAATTGATCCGTCAGGCACGTCAGAAGGTGCTTCGGGCGGTCGATACCGTTCAAGTGCAGACCTGTTGGCAGATCGGGTGGCACATCGTTGAGTTCGAACAGAACGGCGCGCGACGGGCGGCTTATGGCAAGCGCTTGCTGGCCACTTTGGCGAAAGTGCTCAGTGCCGACTTCGGCAAAGGTTTTGACGAGCGCAATCTGCGTTACATGCGGGATTTTTATCAAACTTTTCCAATTTGGAACGCAGTGCGTTCCGAATTGAGCTGGACCCACTACCGCCGCCTGCTTCGGGTCGACAACGACAGCGCTCGTCTTTGGTACATGAACGAATCAGCCACCCAAAACTGGTCAAGCCGCGCTCTGGAACGCCAGATCAACACACTGTATTACGAACGCCTGCTGGCAAGCCGCGATCGAGGAAGCATCATGCAGGAGGCCGCTACCAACATTCAGAACATGAAAGCCAGCCCTCGGGATTTCATCCGTGATCCGGTAGTGCTGGAGTTTCTTGGTCTACCCAATGCCGGAAAGCTTCAGGAAAGCGAGATCGAACAAGCGTTGATCGAACAACTGCAAGGCTTCTTGCTGGAGCTGGGCAAGGGCTTCGCGTTCATTGCCCGCCAGCAACGCATCAGTACGGACAGCAAAGACTTCTACATCGACCTGGTGTTCTACAACTACCTGCTCAAGTGCTTCGTCATCTTCGATATCAAGCGCGGTGAACTGACCCACCAGGATGTGGGGCAGATGGACATGTACGTACGCATGTACGACGACCTGAAACGCGGCGTGGAAGACGGCCCCACTGTCGGCATCATTCTCTGTGCGCAAAAGGATGAATCCGTGGTGCGTTACTCGGTGCTTGAAGGAAACGAGCAACTGTTCGCCAGCAAGTACAAGCTTGTCCTGCCGAGTGAGGAGGAACTCCGTAACGAGCTGGATCGGGAACGGGCGGCACTTGAAGAGCGATTGCTCGATCAACCACTGCGTTGAGGCCAATGGATTGTTCATCAACGGCATGAAGACTATCGTTGTCAGCTACCCGCAAAGGACTGACGCCAATGAATTTGCAGGACACGCCTTCACTGGCCCCCAATCACATCGAGTTGTCACGGCCGACTACCACGCCCGGCAAACCGTTCAAGGAAACCGCCCCGGACGGTTTCATCCTCGGCGGCTTCACCTGGCGGCACCCTTCTCAGGACGCCGCTCGTCCGGTCGTTATCATCAACGCCGCCACCTCGGTCCGTTGTCGCCATTACTCGCGCTTTGCCGACTACCTGTTCGCCCACGGCTTCGATGTCATCACCTATGACTACCGCGGCATCGGCGAATCGCGGCCAGGATCGCTCAAGGGACTTCAGGCCTCGTGGTCCGATTGGGGTGCGCTGGATTTCGAGGCGATGCTCAAGCGCGCTCAGCGCGAATTCCCCGGGCAACCGATCAATGTGGTCGGCCACAGCTTTGGCGGCTGTGCAGCGGGCCTGGGAGCCTCCGGACAACTCATCCGGCACTTGGTGACGGTCGGCGCACAATTCGCTTACTGGCGCGACTATGCGCCCGCTCATCGCTGGCGGATGTTCGGCAAGTGGCATGTGGTGATGCCGCTGGTGACGATGCTGTGCGGCTACTTCCCCGGCAAACGGCTCGGCTGGCTGGAAGACACACCTGCCGGTGTAGTCCGCGACTGGAGCACGCCCACCGCTCGCTACGAGCAGCGCCCCAGCGGCCAGGACATCCATGTCAGAAACTTCGCCGCCGTCACCGCAAAAGCCCTGGCCATCAGCATCAGCGACGATCCCTATGGCACGATCCCGGCGATCGAACGCCTGCTCGCCTATTTCACCGGCAGCACAAACACCCACCTGCGCATAGCCCCCGAAGACATCGGCGAAAAAGAAGTTGGGCATTTCGCCTTTTTTCGCAGCGCATACCAAGCCACACTATGGCCCATTGCATTGTCCTGGTTGCAAAACGGCGAACTGCCCCCCGGTACACCCGGGCGAACGGTGCCACGCAGCTGAGCCACCCGCCCCTTTCAACGAATTACGGAACAACACCCATGGCCTCCGCCAACAAGCAGCACAAACGCGCTTCCCGCGCCAAGGCCAAGGCCAAGCAGAACCGCACCCAGCGGGCTGCCGCGCCGGTCGAACTGGACCCGAACGATGATCGCATCGACTTCGAATCGGTGGACCTGACCGAACTGTTCAAGAAAATGATCGACGCCGAAAAGATCAGCCAGCAAGCCATGTGCACGGCCTTCCTCGAAGACCCGCTGCTGGAACTGGTGTACGAGCAGGAAGGTGAAGAAGGCGCGATGGACTTCATCCTTGCCGCGCTGATCGAGTATCGCCAATGGTCCACTGAAACCGACGAGGCCGGCGCACTGGCGTGGATCGAATCACCGGCCTTCCAGGCTGACTACGTGGCGGCGTCCGACGCCATTGCCGCGCAAACCCAACAGAAACCGAACTGAGTTCCCATGGCCTCCCTGAACAAGCAACAGAAACGCGCCAAGCGCGCAAAAGCCAAAGCCAAGCAAATCCGCATGGTCGGCCGTAAATCCCTGGCACTGGACAGCGACCTGGATCTCCCGGAGCCGATCCCGGAATACACCCTGGCGATGTTCAGCAAAATGCGTGACGCGGAAGCCATCAGCCGCAGCGAAATGCTCTCGGTGCTGCTGACGAATCTCGCCTTCATCATCATCGACCATCCAGAACTGCTGGACATGGAAAACGCCGACGACGAAGGCATGGCCGCCACCCACCTGGCCGCCGATATGCTGATCGACTACCGCATGTGGGCCGACGGCATGGACCGCGACGCCGCCCAGGCATGGCTGAGCGAGCCGCAGTTCATTGCCGATTTCGGCGCTGCACTGGATGTCTACCGCGAGTCGCTGGAAGCGCCGGAAGAAAAAGCCGAGTAAAGGTTACGACTCAAACAAAAACGGCCGCTTGTCATCACTGACAGCGGCCGTTTTATTTATTACGTGTAAGACGACGCACATCCGCTGAAACGTATATCCCATTGACATATCCCACCTGGAATCTATCCTGTCTCAGTACTCATAATGATCCAGGAGGCTAAATATGGAGCAGACCACCCTTTTCATGAGCAACAGGAGTCAGGCTGTTCGCCTTCCAAAGGCCGTTGCGATGCCTGGCGACGTCAAGCGGGTGGATGTTATCGCCATTGGCAGGGCGCGCATCATCACGCCCGCTGGAGAAAGCTGGGACAGTTGGTTCGATGGAGACAGCATCACTTCAGACTTCATGAATGATCGCGAACAACCCGCCGATCAGGAACGTGAAGCGTTCTGATGATTAAATTCATGCTCGACACCAACATCTGCATTTTCACCATCAAGAACAAACCACCCGTCGTACGCGAGGCCTTCAATCGCCATCACGATCAATTGTGCATCAGTGCTGTCACGTTGATGGAGCTGATCTACGGAGCTGAAAAATCCGCAGATCCCGAGAAAAACCTGGCGATCATTGAGGGATTTGCAGCCCGTCTTGAAGTCTTGCCTTTCGATAATGATGCTGCCGCGCATACCGGGATGATTCGGTCGGAGTTGGCGAAGGCAGGAACACCTATAGGGCCGTACGACCAAATGATTGCCGGGCACGCGCGTTCCCGCGGCTTCATTGTGGTGACGAACAACGTCAGGGAGTTTGATCGGGTCCCGGGATTGCGCGTTGAAGACTGGGTTAATCCCGAGTAAGTCTGCCCCAGAAACCAAAACGGCCGCTTGTCATCACTGACAGCGGCCGTTTTGCGTTACGCGGTATGGATCAGTTCAACACCACCGCGCCACTTTTTTCCAGCTTGCGACGGCGAGCCACCAGCAATCCAGCAGCCACCACCAACACGCTGAGCAAACCGGTCGCGAGGATTTCCACACGATGGGCTTCCTGGAACAGCATGATGGTCAGGGCACCAACGATGAATGCGATCACCGCGTAGGTCAGGCCCGGGAACAGCCACATGCTGAAGACGATTTTCTCGCCGCGAGCCATGCGCTGTTTGCGCATGCGCAGTTGCGAAATCGCGATCACCAGGTACACCAGCAGCGCGATGGCGCCGGAGCTGGCCAGCAGGAACTCGAACACCGCCGCCGGGGCCACGTAGTTGGCGAAGGTTGCCAGGAACGCTGCACCAGTGGACAGCATCACCGCCCAGTATGGCGTGCCACTTTTGTTGGTGCGGGTGGACATGGCCGGCGCATCGCCGCGCTTGCCCAGGGAGAACAGCATCCGCGACGAGGTGTAGAGCGCCGAGTTCAGGCAACTGGTCACGGCGACCAGTACCACGATATCGACGATCATCTTGGCGTTAGGGATGCCCATGCGCTCAAGCACAGTCTGGTAGGAACCCAGGCTTGCCAGTACCGGGTCGTTCCAAGGCACCAGGGCCACGACGATGAAGATCGATACGAGGTAGAACAAGCCGATCCGCCAGATCACCGAGTTGGTGGCCTTGGAGATTTGCTTGCCAGGGTTCTTCGATTCCGCGGCCGCGATGGTCACGATCTCGGTGCCCATGAAGGAGAACATGGTGGTCAGGATCGCACCCAACACCGCGCCCATGCCGTTTGGCAGGAAGCCCTGGGTGTCGAACAGATGGGAAACGCCGCTGACCTGGCTGCCCGGCAGGAAGCCGAAGATCGCCATGAGGCCCAGAACAATGAAACCGATGATGGCCAACACTTTGATCAGGGCAAACCAGAACTCGAATTCACCGTAGTTCTTCACGCTGAACAGGTTGGTCACGGTCAACAGCATGGTGATGACCAGGGCGAAGGCCCAGATGTCCACGCCAGGGAACCAGGCATGCAGGATGGTCGCGGCGGCGTTGGCTTCCAACGGGATCACCAGGACCCAGAACCACCAGTAGAGCCAGCCGATGGTGAAACCGGCCCAGTGACCGATCGCGCGATCGGCATAAGTCGAGAACGAGCCGGTGTCCGGCGATGCAATCGCCATTTCACCGAGCATGCGCATCACCAACACCACCAGCATGCCGGCGGCAGCGTAGGCCAACAGCACGGCCGGGCCTGCGGCCGCGATGGCGTGACCCGAGCCGACGAACAGGCCGGCACCGATAACCCCGGCAATCGACAGCATGGTCACGTGACGCGGTTTGAGCCCCTGTTCGAGGCCGTTAGAGCTTTGGGTACTGCTCATTGAAACTACCTTTGTAAGGAAAAGCGAATGCGTGCATCCCGTTTGGATGCCCTTCTTGTAAAAAGAAACCAACGGGGTGTTCCGGAATCTGCACGCAATAATTGCGCCAAAATGTTTCAAAAGCGTCTACCCCGGCGATTTCGACCGGACCTGGCAGTCATCGCAAGCCATTGAAATCAATGGCACTTTGCCAGAACGTTACCCTGCGACCCACTTTGAGAACGAAATTGCGCACCGGAAACACATCTAAAAACGACACGGCGCACGATAAAAGTGCAGATCTGCCACGTTCGGCCGGATAGCGCTTCCAACCCCCCGCCAAAGCTGGCAACATCGCGCCCTTTTTTGCGACAGCCACCGCGCTTTTTATCGACAGGCAAGGTTCAAACGGCTGTTCGGTTGTTGATGGGGCGACAGTCTGCTGCGCCGATGCGACAACCTGCCACACGCCAGCCGTTTACCGTCCGTAGCGCTGTTGGCTGCCATTGAAACGCTATGCTAGGTTGGCCGCCTCGTCAGGAAGGCCGCCAACAGCAGGAGCGCAACATATATGAGGAACGCACATGGCTGAGGCCACGCCCGCGCTTGAAATCCGCAACTTGCACAAACGCTACGGTTCGCTGGAGGTGCTCAAGGGCATCTCGCTGACCGCCCGCGACGGCGATGTGATCTCGATCCTGGGTTCTTCCGGCTCCGGCAAGTCCACGTTCCTGCGTTGCATCAACCTGCTGGAAAACCCGCACCAGGGCCAGATCCTGGTCGCCGGCGAAGAACTCAAGCTCAAGGCCGCGAAGAACGGCGAACTGGTGGCCGCCGACGGCAAACAGATCAATCGCCTGCGCAGCGAAATCGGTTTTGTGTTTCAAAACTTTAACCTGTGGCCGCACATGAGCGTGCTCGACAACATCATCGAAGCCCCGCGCCGCGTGCTCGGCCAGAGCAAGGCCGAAGCCATTGAAGTTGCCGAAGCCCTGCTGGCCAAGGTCGGTATCGCCGACAAGCGCCATGCCTACCCCGCGCAACTGTCCGGTGGCCAGCAACAACGGGCGGCGATTGCCCGCACCCTGGCCATGCAGCCCAAAGTCATCCTGTTCGACGAGCCGACTTCCGCGCTTGACCCGGAAATGGTCCAGGAAGTACTTAATGTCATCCGCGCACTGGCCGAAGAAGGCCGCACCATGCTGCTCGTGACCCACGAGATGGGCTTCGCCCGCCAGGTCTCCAGCGAAGTGGTGTTTCTCCACCAGGGCCTGGTGGAAGAGCAAGGATCGCCACAGCAGGTGTTTGAAAACCCGCTTTCGGCACGCTGCAAACAATTCATGTCCAGCAACCGCTAACGGAGCTATCCACATGCAGAAGTACAAAAAGGTCTTCCTGGCTGCCGCCGTCACCCTGGCGTTCAGCGCCGGTGCCATGGCCGAAACCCTGAAGATGGGCATCGAAGCGGCCTACCCGCCGTTCAACAATAAAGATGCCAGTGGCAATGTCGTCGGCTTCGACAAAGAGATCGGCGACGCCCTGTGCGCCAAGATGAAAGTCGAGTGCACCGTGGTCACTTCCGACTGGGACGGCATCATCCCGGCCCTGAACGCCAAGAAGTTCGACTTCCTGATCTCCTCGATGTCGATCACCGACGAGCGCAAGCAAGCGGTGGACTTCACCGACCCGTACTACTCCAACAAGCTGCAGTTCATCGCCAAGAAAGACGTCGACTTCAAGACCGACAAGGATGCGCTGAAGGGCAAAGTGATCGGCGCTCAGCGCGCGACCCTGGCCGGCACCTGGCTCGAAGACAACATGCCGGGCGTTGAAACCAAACTCTATGACACCCAGGAAAACGCTTACCTCGACCTGACTTCCGGTCGTCTGGACGGCATCCTGGCCGACAAGTACGTCAACTACGAGTGGCTGAAAAGCGACGCTGGCCGTGGCTACGAGTTCAAGGGCGATCCGGTGGAGGAAAGCGACAAGATCGGTATTGCCGTGCGCAAAAAGGACCCGATCCGCGAGAAGCTGAACGCCGCGCTCAAAGAAATCGTCGCTGACGGCACCTACAAGAAAATCAACGACAAGTACTTCCCGTTCAGCATCTATTGATTCTGACCTGCCGGACCGACGCCGCCTTGTGACGGCGCCGGTCCCCGGCCTTGCCTGCCGCGATTTGAAAAGAAATCCATGATTATCGACCTCTACGGATTCGGCCCGGCGCTCGCCGCTGGCGCGCTGATGACTGTGAAACTGGCGCTCTCGGCCCTGTGCCTGGGGCTGGTGCTCGGTCTGTTCGGCGCCTTGGCCAAGACTTCCCCGTACAAGCCGCTGCAATGGCTTGGCGGCACCTATTCGACCCTGGTTCGCGGCATCCCGGAATTGCTCTGGGTGCTGTTGATCTACTTCGGCACGGTCAACCTGATGCGTGCCCTGGGCGAGTTCTTCGGCAACCCCGACCTTGAACTCAATGCCTTTGCCGCCGGCGTGATTGCGCTGGGACTGTGCTTCGGCGCCTACGCCACGGAAGTGTTTCGGGGGGCGATCCTCGCCATCCCCAAAGGTCACCGTGAAGCAGGCGTGGCGTTGGGCCTGTCCAAATTGCGCATCTTCACCCGGCTGATCATGCCGCAGATGTGGCGTATCGCCCTGCCCGGCCTGGGCAACCTGTTCATGATCCTGATGAAAGACACTGCGCTGGTGTCGGTGATCGGCCTGGAAGAAATCATGCGTCACGCCCAAATCGGCGTGACCGTCTCCAAACAGCCGTTCACCTTCTATATGGTGGCCGCGTTCATGTACCTGGGCCTGACGATTCTTGCCATGACCGGCATGCACTTCATGGAAAAGCGCGCCGCTCGCGGCTTCGCGAGGAGCGCCCAATGAACTGGGAAGTCATCATCAAGTGGCTGCCGAAGCTGGCCCAAGGCGCGACCCTGACCCTGGAGCTGGTGGCCATCGCCGTGATCGCCGGTTTGCTGCTGGCCATTCCGCTGGGCATCGCCCGTTCGTCGCGCCTGTGGTGGGTGCGGGCATTTCCCTACGGCTACATCTTCTTTTTCCGGGGCACGCCGCTGCTGGTTCAACTGTTCCTGGTCTACTACGGCCTGGCGCAGTTCGACGTGATCCGTAACAGCTCGATGTGGCCGTACCTGCGCGATCCGTTCTGGTGCGCCACGGCAACCATGACCCTGCACACTGCGGCCTACATTGCGGAAATCCTGCGCGGCGCCATTCAGGCGATTCCACCGGGCGAGATCGAAGCGGCACGGGCGCTGGGCATGTCCAAACCCAAGGCGCTGTTCTACATCATGCTGCCGCGCGCCGCGCGCATCGGCCTGCCGGCCTACAGCAACGAAGTGATCCTGATGCTCAAGGCCAGTGCCCTGGCCAGCACCGTGACCTTGCTGGAACTGACCGGCATGGCCCGCACCATCATTGCCCGGACCTACCTGCCGGTGGAGATCTTCTTCGCCGCGGGCATGTTCTACCTGGTGATGGCCTATGTGCTGGTGCGTGGCTTCAAGTTGCTGGAGCGCTGGTTGCGCGTCGATGCCTGCCAAGGGCGTTGATAGCTGCGTGTTGACGGGCGATGCGCTACTCGCCCGCTTCACTGCGCTGGATGCTTTTCTCACAAAGCATCAGGCGTTGTGGAAACCTCGTCCGTTCACTTATCTGCAACTACCTTGGGAAGCCTCCTACCCGGAGTTAGCCGCATGGCTACGCGGGCGAACACTGGACGACGCCGAAAACGCTCACAACCAGCCGGCTCTTCTGCACGCACCCGAACCCTTTGCATCGCTGGCAACGATGTCCGTTGCTTTGAGTGCAGTGGACGAGTTGCCTGCACGCACGCTCGAAGCGGCAGGACATCGATTGAACGTCGATGTACCGGGGCGCAAATGGCAACAGATCGAAGCGTTCGCCAGTCGGTTGCAGTTTTCCGAGGCACCGCAGCATTGGCTGGACTGGTGCTCGGGCAAGGGCCATCTCGGGCGCCGCCTGCTGCAAACGGGGCAGCAACTGACATGCCTGGAATACGACCCGGCCCTGGTAACCAGCGGCCAGGCACTCAGCCAACGTCATCACCTGCACGCGCTGCATATAGAACAGGACGTGCTCGCGGCAAACGCAGCTTCTTTACTGAGTGCGCATCACACGCCCGTCGCACTTCACGCCTGCGGTGATTTGCATGTGCGGCTGATACAACTCGCCAGTGCGAAAGGCTGCAAACAACTCGCCATTGCGCCGTGCTGCTACAACCGGATCAGTCTTGCCGAATACTCACCGATTTCCTCGGCCGCCCAAGGCTCCGGCTTACAGCTTTCCCTCGACGATCTCGCGTTGCCCATGAGCGAAACCGTTACCGCCGGAGCCCGCGTGCGCCGTCAACGCGACACCTCCATGGCCCGGCGCCTGGGCTTCGACCTGCTGCAACGGCAACTGCGCGGCGTTGACGAGTATCTGCCAACCCCTTCCCTGCCCAGCGCCTGGCTGGACAAACGCTTCGCCGATTACTGCCATCACCTGGCCGCACTCAAAGAGTTATCCACAATCGGCCCGCAAGATTGGCCAGCCTTCGAAGCTGCCGGTTGGCAGCGACTGGCCGAGATGCGCAACCTTGAGCTACTACGCGGACTTTTCCGACGTCCGCTGGAGCTTTGGCTGGTCCTTGACCGAGCACTTTTCCTCGCCGAACAGGGCTACAGCGTCCGCGTCGGCACCTTCTGCAAAACCCCGCTCACGCCGCGTAATTTTCTGCTCCTGGCCGAACGCGCTTAAACACGCCCAGCCTGTGGATAACTCTGTTGATGAAATTATCGTGGATCCAAGATCCATGCCAGTTTCAGAGCAAAAACCATACTGTTCACTTTTTGTACACACGTATAAAAAATCGAAAAAACAGGCATTTGCAGACAAATGAGAACGGATCCACAAATTCGACCTAAACCCAGTGCGCTTCTAACGGCATTGTGCATAAGCATTTAATGAAAACGACATAAACGCCTAATCCCGGACCGCGGACAGGGGGGTTTGCACCCTTTCATGACTCTTGTTATACACACACGCAAGGGCGCCAGCAGCGCGGCCACGAACAAGAACATTCTTCCGACAGGATGCGCCAGTGACGTTCATTTCCTACGCACAGAACTTCGAAGACATACGCCTGTGGCGCGCCCTGAAAACCGTCGAGAACGGCTTCTACATCGACGTCGGGGCAAACGATCCCACCCATGACTCGGTCACCAAGGCGTTCTATGACCATGGCTGGACCGGCATCAACGTCGAACCGATGCCCAACTACTACCAAGCCCTGTGCCAGCAACGCCCCAAAGACACCAACCTGCAGTGCGTGGCCGGCGAAAGTGCCGACAGCCTGACCTTCTACGGCATCGCCGGCACCGGCCTCTCGACCGCTGACCCTGCCATGGCGCAGATGCACAAAGACGCCGGCATGGACGTGCGCAGCCAGACCGTCCAGTCCCGCACCCTGACTTCCATCTGCGAAGAACACGCCCGGGGCCGTGACATTCACTTCCTGAAGATCGACGTCGAAGGCCACGAAGAGACCGTCCTGCGCGGCATGGACTTCACCCGGTGGCGACCATGGGTGATCCTCATCGAAACCCCGTGGGAGCGCGACCAGACCTGGGAAACCCTCGTCACCGGCGCCGGCTACCAGTCCATCCTGTTCGACGGCATCAACACCTACTACCTCGCCGAAGAACATCTGAACCTCAAACCCGCCTTCGACATCCCGCCGTGCAACCTGGACGAGTTCCAGTTCTGCAAAGGCCACAACTTCAGCCACCCCGTCGGCGACGCCGAACACCAACTCGCCGCCGCCCTGCAACGCGCCGAACAGGCCGAAGCCCAGCTGCGCGCAATGCAAAACAGTCGAGCCTGGAAAGCCATTCAGAAACTCAAGAAAACCCTGCTGCGCGCCTGACCTGAAGCCTGCGCAAAAATAGTCAAAATTCAGGGGTTTACAGAAGCCAGCCAATCGCTATAATCGTCGCCCTGACACGCCGGTATAGCTCAGATGGTAGAGCAACTGACTTGTAATCAGTAGGTCCCGGGTTCGATTCCTGGTGCCGGCACCATACAAAACGAAGGCTCGCAGAAATGCGGGCCTTTGTTGTTTCTGGCATCCAGAAATCCAGCTACTACTAACAGCCTCCATCGACACCGTCTTACCCCTCACCTGCACCAAAATCTGGCTACACACCTACCCGTTACAATTTCACTTCAGCGTGACGTTGACGACCTGCTCCAGCGACTTAAAATGCAGCCCTAATACACCCGCCAAGCCTAGGTTGACCCAGTCAGCAAGCTCAAATCGTGCGGGTTTCTTTGCCTCGAGAATCTACATGAGCCCCTCGACAAGCCAGCCCTCAACGTAGAACAGCAATTTGAGCTGCCAAGCAACGATGATGGCCAGACTGGTTGAAGCTGAGATTGCCGGTACTCAAATCGATTCGTTACCAGCAAGAGCTGACAGAGTCTGAATCATTTTCGGGGTTGATCCGGCGGCGCAGAACCTCATCAATCGTGTGTACTCAACGACCTCCAAGATTGACTCGAATCGGGTAACGAACTTTATTTTTCCTGCATTAGAGCCACTTCGAGGCGGGCATCATGTCGAACTTTTTCAGAATGCTCACGAATAATGCCAGGAATCAAAAAGAGGTCCACTAGCAGCCAGATGCCTGTGACGATAAGAGGGATCAGAGTAAAAAGCCCAACGATCGTGATAATCAATTGTGCAGCCGCAGTTCCGGTCTTACCGAGATAGAACCGGTGGGCACCGAAGCCTCCCAGGAAAAACCACAGCAGATAAGCCACGCCTGTTGATCTTTGAGCATTGGCGACCTTTTGCTCAATTAGCATCTCAGCTTGCAGGGAAGACATTCAGATTTCCTTTCCCGTCAGGGAGTCCGTGTGCCGGGATGACACTAAGGTCAATTGAAGCGCAAGGATGGCATCTTGCAATCAAACATCTGAAATTGAGTGGGCTGGTGTCGGTGTTGTTCAAGGTAATGGGCTGAAGGCAAAACGCGGAGCAACAGAGTAGGCGTATACCCTCAGTATCTCGGGGCCACGCAGACCTATCCAAGCAGGGCTGCAAAGCCACGCGACAGGATGCACGGGGGATGTGTTCGATTACATCGAGATGTTCTATAACCCGAAACGCCGTCATGGCTTCAACAATCAGTTGTCACCGGTAGAGTTTGAAAAGCGTAATGCAATGAGCTCGCAGGGTGTCTAGGGAATCCAGGGCGATTCAGTGAGGAGAGCGTCTTGGAGGACCTTATCGTATGGAGTTTGTATCAGTCATATGGTCTGATATCGATGATGAAGGCACCATTTTTTCCTTGAGACTCTCATGACTGAACAAACAGAAAGCCGTAAGACCATCATTATCGATCTCGATTGCAGCGACAACAACGCAAACGTCGATGTGCAGCAGCTTGTTCAGCATGCATGTTATATGAGTCTAAAAAACAGTATTACCGCAGACCTCGCCAAGGCTGAGCAAGACTCCAAGCGAGAGGGGCAAACCGGGCCCACCAAGAACTACCCCTATGGCAGTGGTTTGGTCTACTTCATTGATGGCACTCGCGGCGCCGGAAAATCCACCTTCCTCCAAAGTGCTTATCATGCCCTGCCAAAGGATCTTAAAGCGCACACAGTTGAGTCTCTAGCGTACATCGACCCCAGTCGCATCGAGCGTAGTGAAATTATCCTCCTGAGCATACTCAAAGCTCTAAAAACACAGATGCTCGCACTCTCAAGAAGGGCCTCCACGCTAGAAGGGGAGCGAGTAAATAAGAGTTTTCGGGAGGGTTTCAAGAAGCTTGCTGGTGGTCTGAGCCTCTTCACAAAGAGTCACGATCAGCTCCAAGACCTAGATGCTGAGTTGTTTTTTGAATGGGGTCTTGAGCGCGCCGGACACAGTGCGGACCTTCGTAAAAATTTGCATGCGCTGTTCGATATTACTTGCGACTCGCTGGGTGTCGATGCGTTGATTCTCGCCTTTGACGATGCAGACACCAATGCCCAGCACGCGCGCAATGTCCTAGAATGCATTCGCAAATACCTTGATACCCCTCGCCTCGTGATCTTAGTTACCGGTGATATCGAGCTATACTCCCTGATGGTCCGCGATCATTTCTATGACAGCCTCGGAGAGGCTAAGCATGATCAGACGCCGGAACGCAAAGATCAACGCAACAAAATGGTCGACCATTTGGAAGACCAATACCTGCTCAAACTCTTTCCCATGCAACGGCGCCTTCAGTTGCGCCCATTATGGAACCTGCTAAAAAGCGATTCAGAACTTTACAAACTGAGTTACAACAAATGGGGCGAGCAAACCCCAAGAAAACCCGCAACAGTGGTGGACGAATTGGTCCGGCAAGGACTTCGAATCAAAACTCCCCGTGACCTAGAACTGTATCGCGAATTCCTTCTAAAACAACCGTTGCGCTCAATACTTCAGGTACTGTGCCGGTGCGTGCCCTTCCTCGCAAAGGACAACTCAAATGATCAATCCTATGCATGGAATAAAGAACTATCCGAAGCTCTAAGCGAAAGCCTTCGAGCTCTTGCATTGGGCAGCCTATACAAATTCGGCGTGGATGTAGACGCAATCGCTGCTCACGAACTACCCGCGCTGACCAAAGCCGTATTCGACCTTGCAGTGCGTGACGGCGACTTTGACACCGCCGCTTACCTGCGCCCCCAACCCAGCAATGCAGACCTCAAAAACAGCTTCGCGGCCCTTTCCGCAGATGTCACTCGACTTTGCGCAGAAAAGCCTGCAGCTCTCATCGACTACATGCTAGCCGCTCCCGGCAGTGTAGCCCTGTATGGCCAAGTACTACGGCGTAAGGGTAAAGATCTCCGAACCGGGGATGACGCCCAGACACTACGCCAGCAATTCGAGCAATACATGGGTATTGGGCGTAAAGAAGATGCTCTCAACTGGGCACGTCATGCTGTAACAATTTTCTCCGCACCATACGGTGCTAACCCAAACCGCGCGGTGGTCTATTCCGGAATTATCGGGCTCAACAAGGGCAAACCAGATCAGGCCCCCAAGGAAAGCGAGTCTAACTATAAGACAGCCCTCAGCGTCCTCAAAAGCAGTAAAGATCTCCCAGCTTTTGCACTGAGCCTTGTCGACGTATCAGGCACCGCCTCACGGACGTATGCCTCGATCTACAACATCTTAGGTCTGATGGCCCGCTTGCTCGCACTTGAACCAGATCATACAAAACAATATCCCGTGCTCAGCGTCTTACCTAAACCCTATCCACCGCTTAGTGTTTCCCGTCCACAATGGGAAAATGACACTGTCGAAGAGGAAGACAGCGAGCAGGATGCAACCGACGATGCGGCAAAACTCGCCACGCTCGAACGCGCTGTCGAACAATGGCTTCACGACACAGCGAGTCTTCGCACAAAGCTGAATCCGTCTGCTGTGCTAATCGGCAAGGTCTGGACGCGCCTCTACTTTAGCTTGGAGAAAGTGTGTGATGCCAACAGGCCCAAGGTTGCTCAAGATGGGGTAGGTGCCGCCAGCCTCATGGAGTTGTTCGCCCTGTGCGTAATCAATGCGTTCTACATAGAGGAACAGGACTACCACTTGAGTAGCGGCGCCAGCAACTCTACAGGCGGTTCCGCTCTGGACCGCACCAATCCACTCACCTCTGCTAAAGTTTTTATTGATAAATTCAAATCCATTAAAGAGGCTCACACAGAACTTCCACTGACCTATCTAGTAGCGACATGCCCTTTACTTTTGGGACTGTTACAGGCAACAGCCAATACAAAAAATTTGGTTAGCGGACTTCTTTCCTGTAATGACGCCTCCTCTCCAATTGAACATGATCCAAGAAGTGAGAGTCCCGCCAACTCAAGAATAGAAGTTGCAGACTTACTTTGTGATGACGCCATCTGGGAGAAAATTAATAAAACATACATTGCTGGCACGAAATGGAAAAAAGAGTCTGAAACGCAGCTCGATCAAGAAGGGTCGACCAAGCCTTGAGTAATAGCATGCGCGAACAAGCCGCTTCAGTTATTGCCCAAATCGGTACCAGTCTGCTCGCCAGCCACAAGGTGCTGCATCTCGTGAGGCATACACCTTTTCATACACCTTTGGGCTCACAAGACCTGCGAGAGGCAGTTTATCTTGGTTATCTCCCTTGGTCCTCCCGTCTGCCGGACCACGTCTTTGAGCATAGTTTCCAGAGGCTTACTAGTCATCCGACTGGCAAAGAGAAGCCTTCTCTATTGCTCGCCACCCTTCATGCCATGGCAGAAGAATTTCTCAAGTTCCAACACGGGAAGTTGTATGTGAGGCAACAGAAGTTTGGTGCCTGGCAGCAAAGCGTAGTGAGCCGCATATCCGGCCTCCCCCTGCAGGCGGCTGCTCATCTGCTAACGCGGCCCCGCGACGGGCTACTAGATCAGAGTGGGACTCACTGGTCGAGGGGAGAACAACCAAACTGGGCAGAAAGACATTTACCTATCGTCAGCCCATACGATCCAGTGGTTGAGGACTATCTTGCCCGCGAAGGCTTACACGAGACACATCTGCATCTCAACGGCAGCACCCACGCGGAAAACTGCTGGCTGCGTGCTCTGCGCACGCCAAAGCAGGAGACAAGAGATTTCGGCATCAAATGGCATAACCGCAGTCGAGCCGATGCGGCCAGCATTCGCGAGCTGGCACACTCCATCAATCCAGAACTGTCACCAGTTGAATTACACAGCCAGCTTGTGGTTGCAAGCCGCTTGCGGTTATGGCTGATTGCCGCAGCAACCAATAACCTCAGCGCAAATGTCTGCATGCCCTACGACTACTCGGAGTTAGCCGATGAGGAGAACCAGCAAGAGCAAGCTCCTCCCCCCGGTGAAAGACATCTACAGTTGTCCGCTCAAAGCTGCGCCGACGACGAGTTAAGCTGGATGCAACAGCTCCTGCAAAAGCTCACAATAGAACCCAGCGTGATAATCGAGCGCATGTTCCACACCTATCTGCTATTACAGAATCAGTATTATCGCCTACTGGTTCAAAGCGAAGAGCAATTCGGTTTCGACCAGTTCCAAAAGCTGACTTACACCGAGCTGCGCGAACCTGCAGAAGCAGACTACCTTCCTCGCTTCTGGGCTATGCATGGCAGACAAACAGGTACCAGCCGTACCAACTACCTGGAAGGGCGTTTTGCGCCAAAGAGCACGCTACGCAAGAACCATCAACTGTTGAAAGCAATACTGGGGGGGTATTGGCATTACCTACAGAGCCACTCCCCGCACGACTTCAATTCAAAACCGGCCCCCCACACCTTGGGCGACCTGCTTGCACAACTGGAAACTATCTTCCTAAATAAATCACCCCTTGATCGTTCACATCACCGCCTTGCCCTAGTGGTGCATTTCATAAAAAAGCCATGGGCTCCCGGCAAAAAAGCTGGACCTAACCGTTTTTACGCTCAGCGTGCAGAGCTGGAGCATAGCACTAACGTACTGCTCGAAACCCTCAAACGATGGCCCCGATTGCGCACTTGGGTACGCGGAATAGATGCGGCATCAAACGAACTGCACGCCCCTCCTGAGGTATTTGCCAGTTACTATCGAGCTTGTCAGCACGCCGGCCTAACCCATCGTAGCTACCATGTAGGGGAGGATTTTGCCCATCTTTTGAGCGGTCTGCGTGCCATGTATGACGCACTAGAACTTCTTGACCTGCGCGATGGCGACCGCATAGGCCACGGCACAGCCATGGGCATTGCTCCCAGACTTTGGCTGGAGCGCATGCCAGGTCAATTGGTGGTAAAAAAAGGCGAATGGATGCTGGACTTGTTAGCCGCTTGGCGCTTGTTACGTACCCTGCCCGAAGCAACCGCCGCGGCTTCCAGAGTAGCGGACGATTTGGCCAAGTGTGCGGGCGAGGTATTCCGCCGTGACATCAGCTGTACAGAGCTTGAAGCTGCCATGAGTCTGCGACACCTGAATGTCCGCTATCTGCAGGCGGCCTTTGAAACGGACTGGTCAGTGGACATAACACCGCTCAATGACATCTGGCAAGCCGAAGCTCTGCGTATCCGTGCAGCAAAGCTCAGCAACCCACACCATTTGAATCTGTTGTGGGAATGGCTCAGTGACGAGAAACTTTGCCAGCGTAGTGAGTCGCTGGAAAGCGTGGACGCCGCTTATTTTGACGAAACCACTTACCTGCAGCTCCAACAAGCTCTGATGCGCGAAGTTGCTCACCGTAACGTCGTGGTCGAAACCCTCCCGTCCAGTAATGTTCGCATCAGTCAGTACCATAATTTCAGTGAGCACCATGCACTTCGATGGATGCGCGTGCCTGGGTTTGTGGAAAAAGGCGACCCTGAAATCATGGTATCGCTAGGCTCGGATGACCCCGGAATTTTCGCCGGAGATTTGAACGGTGAGTTCTACCAATTATACGGAGCCCTGCGTAATCAAGGTATTAGCGACCAAGCAGCCTTGGCTCATCTGGCGCCCGTCAACGAGCGCGGTCGCGCCTACCGGTTTCACGATCCATTTCTTGGATAACTATTGGGCATAGAATCTTATACAAACCAAGCAACATAGGGCCATGGAGGACTCTGTTCAGCTCCTGGGCAAATGGTTGGCCAAGTACAAGTCAAATATCGTGCAGGCCGACAACGTGTTGACGCCTATTAAATCCAGAATTTGATTCCACTGAAACCCATAGCTAGCTGATTTAATTATAGTTATTAGTTGAGGTATGCCGAATTTACCACCGAAATCCAGACGTCCGGAAGACCTAGCCTCGCTGCAATTTACCATTCGTCTGGTGCCGCACCATACAAAACAAAGCCCTCGTACCAACACGAGGGCTTTGTTGTTTCCGGGGTTTGGCAAAGCGCTTTTAGTGCCCCGCGCTCTGACCACCGTCCACGTGCAGGATTTCGCCAGTGACGAACTTGGCGCCGTCCAGATACACGACCGCTTGCGCAATGTCATCGATCTCGCCCATGTGCCCGACCGGGTGCAGGTTGCCCAGCGCTGCGTGGGTTTCTTCACCGTGCATCGGGGTCTTGATGATGCCCGGGCTGACCGCGTTCACCCGAATCCCGCGCTTGGCGTATTCGATGGCCAGGGATTTGGTTGCCGCGTTGAGGCCGCCCTTGGTCAGCGAAGCCAATACCGATGGCACGCCGTCGATGGCGTGGTCCACCAGGCTGGTGGTGATGTTGACGACGTGGCCGCTGCCCTGTTTTTCCATCTCGGCGATGGCGAGCTGGGTGATGTAGAAGAAGCCATTGACGTTCACCGACAACACATTGGCGTAGTCTTCTGCGGTGTACGCGGTGAACGGCTTGGCGACGAAGATCCCGGCGTTGTTGACCAGGGTATCGATGCGCCCGAAACGGGAAATCGCTTCACGGATCACACGCTGGGCGGTTTCCGGTTCGCCGATGTCGCCGGCCACGGTGAGAATATCCGGATCGGTGGACGGCTTGATCGAGCGCGAAGTGGCGACGATGCGGTAACCGAGTTCACGAAAGGCTTTGACCATACCGTCACCAAGACCCTGGGATGCGCCGGTAATTACGATGACTTTTTTCGAAATGCTCATGATGAAGACCTCTGACAATTAAAAGTGGGGTAGAAAATCGGTAATCAGGCTTCGGCCGGTGCCTTGGCCATTTGTCGCAACATCTGTTCGTAGTACTCGACCGATTGCGAACCGGACACCAGGTGCCGACCGTTCAGCACCATGGCCGGGACCGAATTGATGCCGCGCTGCCGGTAGTACGCTTCAAGTTCTCGCACCTCTTCTGCGAACGCGCCGGACGCCAGCACCTCTTGTGCACTTGCCCCATCCAGCCCCGCTTCAGTCGCCAGACGCACCAGCGTCGACTGATCGCTCGGGTTCTGGCCTTCGCTGAAGTAGGCTTGTAACAGCACCTTCTTCAACTCGACTTGTCGCCCTTCCTGCAACGCCCATAGCAACAAACGGTGTGCATCGAAGGTGTTGTAGAAATGCGTGCGCTTCTCCAGATCGAATTTGAAGCCGATGGCCTCGCCGCGAGCGATCTGCATGGCCTTGCCGGCGGCGACGTCGGCGGCCGTTCGCCCGTATTTGCGCATCAAGTGCTCGACCGCTTGCTCACCTTCGGCCGGCATATCCGGGTTCAACTCGAACGGCTTGTAGGTCAGCTCGACCGAGATTTCCCCGGCCACGTTCTCGATCGCTTGCTCCAGCGCCGTCGCCCCCAGTGCGCACCAGGGGCACACCACATCGGAGATGAAATCGATGGTGACGGGCGACGTCATGACTGCCCCTCCGCCTCGGCCAGTTGCTTGCGGTACTGGGTGGTGGTGATTCCGGCGTAACCCCAGTTATCGGTGTCGACTTCCTCGATCACGATGTGGGTCAGGTCAGGGCGTTTGTTGAGGACGCGTTCCAGTGTTTCAGTGATCTCGGCAATCACCTGAGCTTTCTGCTCAGTGGTAACGCCATCGCGGGTGATGCGTACGCTTACGAAAGGCATGAGGGAAACTCCAGTGACCTTCCCGTCGGGATGATGGGAGAGGCGTTGGAGCTCAATTTATGCAGTTTGCTGGAGGGGATAAAGGTGGGGGCGGGAACATCATTAGTTACACGCCGTAATCAATATTGCTGAAGCGTCCAACAAAATTCTAGGCTCTCAGTCTCCATTTTTGTCGGATCCAGCCTTAAGAATCAGAATAAGGAGAGTGCGCGATCACGGCGCTAATTGATTAGCTGTAAGTCGCATTTGCAGTAGTCATACTGATAGTTTTATAAATCATGCCATTTAGCCACTATCGTCTCGACCTCAGTAACCGCTTGAATTAATATGCTGAGTGCCGCCTGATCACTAAGGAAATGCTATGAAATGGGGATCTATTCGAGAACCACGCGCATTAGTGGAGCTACACAATGCGCTTTCACCGCTGATCGGTGTAGAGGTCAGCTCACTGAAGATATGACCTGAACAAGCCGCTCATTTCGAGCCATCGCAAATTGGCACTATCGTAGGTACTCTCACGGATGCTGAACTTCCTTTCATTGCAGTAGAGAAAAAAGTTTGATTGCTAAAAGGAGCCGGCATTCTAGGTGATAGGGAAGGCTATCCAGATTTTGATCACGCCGATGGGTATAGAATCGAACTCAAGGGGCTTTTTTGCGACAATTCTATTGTACGACTGAAAAAACCTCCAACCAGGCGCGAACCCTCAGCCCGTCTAACACAGAAAGTTACTGTGAATAACGTTATTCCGGATAGAGATGCTTTGCTCATCCTTAGTTATCATCTCCATCCCGCCCAAGATGGTAGTGGGCTTCTTACTCCAGTCATTCGAGGCATTGGAATTTTTCCACTCATTGAGTGCGTATTGGCTAGAGATCATCGATCTCACTAGTAGAGGCGGTATTTGGTTCGGAGATCATCAGACACCAACAGTACTCAGCAAAGCAGGAAAGAATAAAATCGCAACAGGGGAGCCCTTGAATCGTCTAGACTACGGAAGAAAAGAAAGCGAAGGTAGAGACTTTAACGAAGATACAAACTTTGGAAAATTGAAAAGAATCCCATATAAACCTTTACAGGAATTTCTCGCTCGGAACGGGGCACACTTCTCCGCCCGAGGAAATTACCCCAGTCCTTGGGTAACTTCTGGATATGAGGGAATAGCGACGGCAGGAGATGATGCGGATGATTAGGCCTGAACTATAATTTTCGACATTTCCAATTGCGCGTGGAGGTGCTGTGCGACTAGGGAATCCACGCGTTTTGAAGTAGACGCTGACGTGTCATAAATATTTTTCGGCACTGAAAGCCGTAACAGCAGCTCTTCATTAAACCGCGGATGATGACCGCCGGTGGTAGCCTGATCGAATATACTTTGCACTTTTGACGACAACAACCAAGGAACAAGATATGCAATTGAAGACTCAGGATCTTTACTTTCAAGCACATAATACTCAGTAGAGCAAAGAATCGAGTCAACACCTAGCAGCTCACAAATCCCGTAGGGGACATATACAACTTGTTTCAGATACGGCCGAAGTCTCGATATCAACACCGATCCCTCTGGAACAACTTTTTTATTACTAGTCCGTTGCGGTCGACTCCCATCAGAGGATGGAAGTATGAACAATCCTCGATCTGAATTGCCAGTATCTAAAACGAGCGTATTTTCGCCAATACTACTTCTTGTTTTTTTATAAAGCGAAACGATTTCTTCAAGAGGGATGCCGCCCTCGGCGTCCTGTGCGGAGAGAAATGAAAGCCAATATTCTGGAGAAAGCGAACAAAGAGGCCCCAATTCTTCTTGAGCAACACAAACCTTATCCAATTTTCCAATCCTTCATAATATCCTCTGCAATACCGGATAAGTCGTGATCGAGCAAGCCACCTTCATAAACTGGCTCACCATTAGATGACTTTCCGGCTTTATCTGATCTATAAAACGAGATGGCTCCACCATTTAGATCATCAGCACTGCGCACAGCGAAAAGTACACACGTTTTCTGAGAGGTAAATGGTCTAAATGTATAGGAATGCAAGCTAACTACCGCTTTAATCTGCATTTCCTTGCACAGCCACTTTCGCAGATTGGCAAACTTAGCTCCCGAGAACTTATTATCCGGCAAAACTATCGCAAGCCTACCACCTGGTTTCAAAAGATTTTTACAACGCTCGAGAAAAAGCGTATCTCGCTCAACTTTCCCACCGCTTAGTCTAGATGTTTCGTAATACTCCAGAAAATCTGCGTCAGACACATCCCCAGCAAAGGGAGGATTGGTAGCGATAATATCAAAACCCTTAAACTCACTACCATATTGGCGCATACACTCTTCTATAGAAAGCCCCTCTATCTCGAATAACGAATTCGGCTCTACCGCGAGAGCATCCAACTGGTGCACTCTGACTAAATCTTCACACGCGAGATAAGAAAGTAGCGCGCCCGTTTTGGCTGCCCGCTTGGATATATCAAAACCAAAAGTTGTAGGCAGTTCTGAAAGAGACATACGATCATGCGCGCTCTTTAGAAAAGCACCACTACCACATGCAGGATCGCAAATCAGCTCACCTGCTTTTGGCCTCAAAACCGATACACAAAAATCTACGATATGGGGGGGTGTGAAGTACTGCCCCTTATCAGATTTGTACTGTTTGCCTGTCATTTGCTCGAATACGGTATGCAGTGCTTCATAAGAAGTGCTGCCTAATTCCGTGGGTGTCAAAATACGTAAGCACTCTTCAGCAACGTCGGGAGGAGCACATAACAATGTTTCGCCCTCCACAAATCGTTCAACAATTTGGCTATTCCCACCAAGAAGACGTTGCGCAACGAGATAAGTCAGCGATTCTGTTTTTTCTGTTTTTTCCCAGAAAGACTTGGCAATGATTAAACGAATAGTTTCGTAGAATTCATCCACACCCGTTCTTGCCATTATCAGTTCTTGGCAACGCCGGATTTGAGATATTAGATGGTCGCCGGTTTGATGTCTCTTGGCCATTGTGACGCGGGTCGCTCTATTGATGACGATTGTCGACGATATCGGCCGTAAAGCCTTCTGTCAGTACACAGGATCAATTTATTATTTGAAAAAAATGTCACTGCGATGCCCAAGGGGTAAAAATGATATAGCTGCAAGCAATTAGCCACGATTGCGCATCCTCCCACCTCCAGCTACCTCCAACCCGTCGCTGCCAATTCAGCGAGCGGGCCTGATACCCCGAGTAAGATACGGGCGCACAAGCGCCACCAATCACGATTGCGGCGCTTTTTTGTGTCTGCATTTCCGTGTAATGGCGGCTGTGCGTGGGAGACCTTCGGGTCTGCCGGGTTCCTGTATCTCCGGTTTATCAGCCCGCGCATAGCTGCCACCCATTCCCCTGATAACGAACGTGGTAGCTCTCAATTTGATATGGGAGTTTTACGCATGAACGCTACTGACCCGTCTGCTTTACAAGTCATCTGCCACTTCCTATCCAATAGGATGGTGAATCTAAATGACCAGTCCTCAAGACCTCAAAACCATCGGCCTCCCCCCCTTCTCCTTCCACGCCAACGAACCGCTGTTTCGCGTCAACGCTGGCGTCCCGGTTATCCAGGCTCTCTACCACGCCGCCGATCTACTCCATGTTGCCAAGTCGCTCGCATCAGACGCAGCCATGGTTCGCGATACTGATCGGCATGCTTGGGCGTCGCATTTTTTTGCAGGATATGAGCAAGGCGGTCATAGATGATGTGGTGAAGGTGCTGGAATCGCCGATGAACAGTCGCAACCAATAACGTCGCCGCATCGATTTGAAGCGCTAAGGTGTTACCGAAATCTGGTTTCGGCGACATGAGCACATCAACAGCATAAAAAAGCCCCGAACCAGTCGGGGCTTTTCCTTTCTCAGCCTTTGATCAGGCCTCGATACCGCAACCGATCATCAGAAGATGTTGATCGGGTAATCCACGAACACACGCACTTCGTTGCCGCTGACGTTGTACTCGCTCGACTTCTGCGATACACGCAGGACCGAGCTGCGCAGTTTCACGCTGAGGTCTTTGGCCGGACCGCTTTGTACGACGTATTTGATCTGGTTGAAGATCTCGCGCTCGGTGCCGCCTTCGCTGGTGGAGGTGGTGATGTTGTCACCGCGCACGTAGGCCACGTTGTAGCTCAGGCCCGGTACACCGAAGGTGCTGAAGTCCAGGCCGTAGCCCACCTGCCAGCTGCGTTCGTCTTCGGCGTTGAAGTCGGACCAGTAGGAGTTCGCCAGGTAGATGGTGTTGCCACCGTCGCCGACGCGGCCTTGATCTTTCTGGTAGCCGCCATAGGCGTAGCCCAGGTTGCTGTCGCCGGTACTGCGCTGGTGCGCGAGGGTGAACGAGTGCGGGCCGGTGATGAAGGTGGCGGCCAGGCTCCAGATCTTGTTGTCGTCGCCGGTGATACCGTTGTCGCGAACGTAGGAATCTTCCAGCTTGGTGCGGTAGCCGTTGAAGTCCAGAGTCAGGGACTGATCCTTGTCGATCGGGAACACGTAGTTGGCGTTCACGTATTGTTTCTTCAGCACGTCTTCGACGTCGGAAGCGTACAGCGCGGCCTTGAATTGCTCAGTGAACTGGTAGCTACCGCCCAATACGTTGATCGACTTCAAGCCACCGCTGTCACGACCTTCAGCACTTTTGCGCGATTCGGCGGTGAAGCGCCCGGCGTCCAGTTGCAGGCCTTTGATCTCCCTGGAGGTGATCAAGGTACCGGTGTAGCTTTCCGGCAGCAGGCGCGAGTTGTCGTAGTTCAGCACCGGCAGGGCCGGCATCTGGTCGCCGTAGGTCAGGGTGGTGCTGGACAGGCGGAACTTGATCGCCGCGCCGCCCTTGGACAGGTCGTCAGCCGGCTGGCCGCTGTCGCCCTTTTTGAAAAAGTCGATACCTTGCGCGCCGCTACGGTCTTCGCTGCGTTCCAGGTTCAGAGCGTACAGCCCAAAAGCGTCCACACCCACACCCACGGTGCCTTGGGTGAAGCCGGACGAAAACGTGCCAATGGCCGCCTGGCCCCACTCGGATTTATCCGGGTTGCCGTCTTTGAAGTCACGGTTGATGTAGGCGTTGCGCAGCAGCACTTTGAGGCTGCTGTCTTCAACGAAACCCTTGGATTCGGCCTGGTCGTTCGCCATGGCCTGTGTAGCGCTCAACATCCCCAGAGCAATCAGGCTGATTCGCTTGTTCAACATTTTGTTTTTTTCCTTGATTCGATTGATACGCGCTGTGTCGAACGGCCGGAACGGCGCTATTGCGCTCTTATTTCAATGCGAAAACAAAAAGGCCCGCCCACGATTTCTCGCGGCGGGCCTTTTATTGTTTTTGAGTTGTGGCGGTCGGCCACAGGCGTTGGGCCGAATCGTAGCCGCGCCCTCAATGATGTGTCAATTTCATGAAACTTCTACAAACAAGTTAAAATCGTCTAAGAAACTGCTTTACGTGGCAGGAATATTCAATCGGTGCAACCTTCAAGGCCACAGGCTGCTACGGGAGTAGATCCCCCCTGCTCGGGCAGCGACTGACTCAGCCACTGCGCAAATGCCTGGGGTTTGCCCAGCCATGGCCCGATATCGATCAGGCTGAATTGGTCATTGTCCTCAAGCACCAGGGTCGGAAAACCCTGCCCGCCCACCTTGGCCAGGAAAGCCCGGCTGTAGCTGATATGGCCTTCGGTGTCGACCGCACTGAAGGCTCTTTCGAAGGCTTGACGGTCCAGCCCCATGCCGTGGGCCAGTTCAAACAGTACCGATTCGTCGGCGATGCGGCGCCCCTCCACGTAGTGAGCACTTTGCAAACGCCCCAACAACTCCAGCCCGCGACCTTCCATTTGCTCGGCAGCCAGCACCGCAGCGATAGGTGGAGCCGAGTCGAACAGCGCGGTGTGATCACGCAGCAAGCCTTCGAAATAAGCCTCACCGAACGGCTGCCCGCTATATTCGGCAATGCGCCGGTCATGGGGCATGACGTAACTGCGCAGTTGTGGCGATACCTTTTGCCGATTAGCCCCCGTCATCATGCCGCCGCCGTGGGCAATCACAGGCAGCACAGCCTGAGCGGCCTGCACCAGCGGTTTGGCGCCGTAGCACCAACCGCACAATGGGTCGTAGATGTAATGCAGGATCATGGGAAAGCTCCGACAGAAATTCAGGAAAATTCAATGCCCGCAGATTAGTGCCACAGCAGCCCCGGAAAAATGCCGGATTGGCTTTCAGTCTGTTGCTTGAATCGGTCGAATGGTTGCGTAAATCCTCTGTTTCAATTCAGACATAATTCGAAACAATCAAATGAGATAAATTCTCAGCTACAACTAACTATAGTAAATGACAAGCATTACTATTCGCGCCTCCCGCATGCTTCAACCTGAAAATTCTACGGATGCGCTCTTCAATGCCTGCCCCTTTTCGCCTTGCGCCCTACAGCCTTGGGCTTTCTGCCTTGTTGTCTGCCGGTTTTTCCTACGCTGCACCGACCACCTTGCCTGCCACATCGATCAGCGCCGAAGCTGAAGCCGACGACCCGCGCGTGCCCCAAACCAGCACGGCGACGCGGACCGCCACACCGGTGCGCTACGTGCCACAAGCCATCGACTCGATCAAAACCTCGAACGTGGTGGACTACGGCACCAACGATCTGGGCACGGCGCTCAGCGGCATCCCCAACGTCAGCAGCGGCGCCGACACACGCTTCGACAGCCTGCGCATCCGCGGTTTCGACGCCAGCAACGACTTCTATCTCGATGGCATCCGCGACGACAGCCAATACGTGCGCGACTTGCACAACATCGAACGCATCGACGTTTTGAAAGGTCCCGCCGCCGTGCTGTATGGCCGTGGCAGCCAGGGCGGCATCGTCAACCGGGTGAGCAAACTTCCCGAGTTCGGTCGCCGCTCGACCATTGAAGCCCAGGGCGGCAGCGAGGACTTGCGCAGCCTGTATGCCGACCTCAGCACCGACCCTTCCGAGAACATCAGCTTGCGCCTGAACATGGGCAACATGGACGAAAACAGCTTTCGTGATGGCGTGAGTGGCAATCGCCAGTTGTTCGCGCCTTCGATGAGCTGGCAGCTGACACCCGATCTGAACTGGTTGGTGCAGTACGAATACAGCCGCTACAACCGCACGCCGGATCGTGGCATCCCTGGTGTCAACGGTCGCCCGGCAGACGTGGGACGCGATACGACCTATGGCAGCGCAAACGATTTCATCGACGACAAGGCACAGTCCCTGCGCTCGAAACTCACGTATGAACTGAGCGACAACTGGCAACTGCGCCAAACCTTGGGCGTGTTCAAGCTCGACAGCGATTTCGACAATACCTACCTGTCCGGCTTCGTCCCGGCCACCAGCAAGGTCACGCGCCAGCACTGGCAGCAGGACCTGAACACCCGCAACGTCTACAACAACGTCGAGCTGGAAGGTGGTTTCGATACCTTCGGCCTCGAGCACCGGTTGCTCACCGGCATCGAAATCGGCAGCCAGCGCCGCGACCCGTTGCTGTACACCGCCGCCACTTCCGGGCCGGGCAGTTCACCGGTGCCGGCGCTGGACCTGTACAGCCCCGACCGCAATTTGCGTCATACCGGGCGCATGGTGGTGTCGAGCAACACTCACACCGAGGTCGAGAGCCGCGCGGTGTATGTGCAGGATCAATTGCGCCTGAACGAACAATGGCAATTGCTCGCCGGCCTGCGTTACGACACGTTCGATATCGAGTCGACCAACAAGGTGCGCAACATTTCCGAAGACAGTGACAGCCATAGCACCAGCCCTCGCGTTGGCGTGGTCTGGACGCCGCTGCAAAATCACTCCTTCTACGCCTCCTGGAGCAAGACGTTCTCGCCGGTCGGCGGTGGCCTGATCGGCATCACCCCAGGCGCGGCCGGTAACAGCAATGATCTGAGCCCGGAGCTGACCAAACAGAAGGAAATCGGGGTGAAGAGTGACTGGCTCGACGATCGCCTGAGCACCACGCTGGCCATCTATGAGCTGGAGCTCTACAACCGTCGTACCAGCGACCCGAACAACCCGACCATTACCCTGCTTTCCGGGCTGCAACGCTCTCGCGGGATTGAGCTGACCGCCGCCGGCAGGATTGCCGGCAACTGGTACATGCGCGGTGGCGTGGGTCTGCAGGACGCAACCATCGAAAAGGACAACAACGGCCTGGAAGGCAAGCGCATCAACAACGTGGCCAAGCACAACGGCAGCCTATTCCTGACTTGGAAACCGGAAATGGGCTGGTACGCCGAAACCGGCTTGACCCTGGTTGGCGACCGCTATGCCGACAACCTCAACACCACCGTGTTGCCGGGGTATGGCCGCTGGGATGCATTGGCCGGTTTCCGTCAGAAGGATTGGGATTTGCGCGCAGCACTGAACAATATCACCGACAAGACGTATTACTCGTCAGCGACCAGTGCCTTTCAGATCCAGCCGGGTGCGCCGCGTAGCTTGGTGGTGACAGGGACCTACAGCTTCTAAACACCACAACACTTGTAGGAGCTGGCTTGCCAGCGATGAGGCCATCACATTCAACATCAGTGTTGAATGAAAAGTTGCCATCGCTGGCAAGCCAGCTCCTACAGGAGGTCTGGCGACAAAACCATTGCACAAAAAAAAGCGCTGCCATCCCGGCAGCGCTTTTTTTGATCAATCCGTTGTTGTTCTTCTTATCCTTCCATTACATCCCACAACGCATCCAGTTCCGCTTCGCTGAATAAACCAGCAGGGTAACGCTCGATCATCGTCCGGCGCGGATCAGTTTCGCTGATCTGACGCATTCCATTGGACTTGAACCAGTGCGCCAGAATCTGGAGCGATTCGCTATTGACTGCCAGGGGATGCAACGCCTTGTCGCTCACTACGTTCACTTCGGCGTTCATTTCCGCGCTCTCTCCCGGTTTGTGAGCGGCTAACTTATCCAAGGTTTATGACAGAACATCGAAGTCCTCCCCCTCCCCGAGTTACCACAGCAGAGATACAAGAGCTGTGCCAAGGTTTCCGAAGTGTGGGCAAACGGATACAAAAAAGCCCGCAGCCCTGAAGGGCTGCGGGCTCTGTGCAATGCCGCAGGCTAATCGACAGCCTGAGAAATTTCGCAATCAACTCAAGCTGTTACAACCTCACTCACTCCTTGTGCGGTGCGGGTTGTTGCTGGGTAAGGCAGTGAATATTGCCGCCCCCCAGTAACAGTTCGCGACCAGGCACCATGACCACTTCGTGCTGCGGGAACAGGTTCTGCAGGATTTCCTTGGCCGGGCCATCCTGCGGGTCGTCAAAGCTCGGCGCGATGATGCCGCCGTTGACGATCAGGAAGTTCACGTAGGAACCGGCCAGACGAACAGTCGGGTTACGTTCCTGGGTTCCATCGACCGGATCGACACCGGCACATTCTTCCTCGGTCGCAAACAACGGACCCGGAATCGGCATCTTGTGCACCGTGATTGGGCGGCCCTTGGCATCGGTGCTGCCTTGCAGCACTTTCATCGCCGCCTGGCAGCGCGGGTAGTTCGGATCCTCTGGATCATCGGTCCAGGCCAGCAGCACTTCGCCCGGGCGCACATAACAGCAGAAGTTATCCACATGGCCATCGGTTTCGTCGTTGAACAAGCCATCCGGCAGCCAGATGATTTTATCCACAGACAGGTTCGCACTCAGGACCGCTTCGATTTCCGCGCGATTCATGTGCGGGTTGCGATTGCGGTTGAGCAGGCATTCTTCGGTGGTGATCAGCGTGCCTTCGCCGTCGACGTGAATCGAGCCGCCCTCGAGCACGAAACCTTCGGTGCGGTAGCGCGGGCTGCGCTCGATCTCGAGGATCTTGCCGCCGACCTGCGAGTCACGGTTCCACGGTGAATACAGGCCGCCGTCAAAACCGCCCCAGGCATTGAAATCCCAGTTCACGCCACGGACTTCGCCACTGTTGTTGATGACGAAAGTCGGACCGGAGTCGCGAACCCAGGCGTCGTCGCTGGACATTTCCACCACACGAATATTCGGCACGTCCAGACGGGCACGGGCGTTTTCGTACTGGCCGGCGGAAACCGCCACGGTCACCGGTTCGAATCGGGCGATGGCCTTGGCCACTGCCACGTGCGCGGCTTGTGCCGGTTTGCCACCCAGGCGCCAGTTGTCCGGGCGCTCGGGCCAGATCATCCAGGTCTGGGTTTGGGGTGCCCATTCGGCTGGCATGTAGAAGCCGTCGGCGCGAGGGGTGCTGTTCAACGTGGTCATGGCTCAGGACTCCGGAGTGGCATTGATACCTGACAGAAATGGAAGCGCATTAGTACACGCCGTGGACTGAGCCACTTTATATCCGATAAATATCGGCTTTTGAAGCACCATCAATCCACAGTTACAAAAACTGTCGATAAAAAGCCGATATCAATCGAATTAACCCCCCCCCTGTAGGAGCAAGCTTGCTCGCGATAGCGGTCTTCCAGTCGAAAAAAGGTGATTGATATGGCCTCATCGCGAGCAAGCTCGCTCCTACAGGTGGGTGGGTATTTACAGACCTTCCGCCAGCACCTTCGACAGCATGTCCACGAAGAAATCCACGCTCTGGCGCGAAGTGACCATCGGTGGCTTGATCTTGAGGATGTTCAGGTAATCGCCAGTCGGCTGCATGAAGATCCCCAGTTCACGCAAGCGATCGCACAGCGCGGTGGTTTCTTCGGTGGCCGGCTCCAGGGTTTCGCGGTTGCGGATCAGTTCGACGCCCAGGTAGAAACCGGAACCGTGCACCGCGCCCACTAACGGATGAATATCGATCAACGCTTCGAGGCGCTTCTTGAAGTGCCCGCCAACGACCTGGGCGTTCTCCCAGAGTTTTTCCTCTTCCATCACATCCAGCACGGCCATGCCGACCTGGCAACTGACCGGGCTGCCACCGGCGGACGAGAAGAAGTAACCCTCGGCCTCCAGCGCCTCGGCGATTTCCCGGCGGGTGATGACTGCGCCCAGTGGCTGGCCGTTACCCATGCCCTTGGCCATGGTGATGATGTCCGGCACCACGCCCTGCTCTTCGAAGCCCCAGAAGAAATCGCCCATGCGCCCGTAGCCGACCTGCACTTCGTCGGCGATGCACACGCCGCCCTGGGCCCGAACCATTGCATAGACTTGCTGCAAATAGCCCGCTGGCAACGAAATACCACCGGCATTGCCGTACACCGGTTCGCAGATGAAACCGGCCAGTTGGCGTTTCTGCCCGGCGATTTTCGCCAGGTTGTGTTCGACGCTTCGTACATAATCCGGCGCGCTGTCCGGCCCGCGGAACTCACCGCGATAGGTGTTTGGCGCGATCACCGGATGCACCCAGTCCGGGCGGCTGCTCAAGGCCTTGGGGTTGTCGGCGATCGAGGTCGACACCGAGTCGGCTCCCACCGTCCAGCCGTGATAGGCCTCCAGCACGCTGAGCATGTCGCGGCCGCCGCTGTAGGCCCATGCCAGGCGAATCGCCAGGTCGTTGGCCTCGCTACCGCTGTTGACCAGGAACACACGGTCCATGCCGTCAGGGGACAGCTTCAGCAAACGTTCGGAAAACTCGGCCACGGCTGCGTAGTTGAAGCGCGAGTTGGTGTTGAGCAACGACCACTGGCGACTGGTAACCGCCGCCATGCGTGGGTGACCGTGGCCCAATACCGCAACGTTGTTGAGCATGTCGAGGTAGGAACGCCCCTGCATGTCGATCAAATGGTTGCGCCAGCCACGCTCGATGCGCGGCGGGTCGACGTAATAATGCTTTTGCGTACGGGCGAAACTGGCATTGCGGCGGGCCAGCAAGGTCGCTCCGTCGAGTTCTGCTTCGGCGTCACAAGCCAGCCCCAGCAGCGCCGCAGGTGAAGGGCACAGCGCCTGCCAGGCGGCGGCGCGCGATGGCGTGCAGAACAACGGTGCATCGATCGAGCCGCCACGGCACAACTGCACGATCAACGGCCCGCTGACCGAACCCAGCGCCTGGCCTTTGACCAGTGCCGCGCCGCTGTGCAGCGACGGCGTGACGCCCCAAAGCCGCACACTCAAATGCGGGCCGTCCAGTTGCAGCGCGCCAGCGGTCAGGTGATGCACCACCCCGGCAAACGGCGCTTCGACCGCCGTGCCCTGAGGCACACGCAACTCGACGTGCAACGGGCAAGTATCAGGTTCAGTGGCGCTGTCCGGGCGGGTGCGGGACAAGCGGTATTGTCCATAGCGACTGGCCGCCAGGCCATGTGCCGCGGTCGCTTCATCCAGAAGACGCTGATCGACGCCCTCCTGCTCCCAGTTCCCGGCCTCGAAATGCGGGCTGAGCACACCCAGGTCGATCAAGGCGAACTCACGCCCCACCAGGCTCGGCAACAGCGGCGCGAAGCCTTCACTGCCGATGGCCGGAAGGTTCTGGCCGACGGCCGTGAGGATCGCCGCCTCCATCAACGCCAACGGCACCGAGGTGGCCACACGGAAGATTTCCCATTCATGGACCAGGTTGTCGCGGCTGTAGGCATTGCCCGGATCGATGCTGACCTGCTGTTCGCCACTGAGCACCAGCACCGCCGCGCGAGCAACGATCAGCGGCCACAGCGCCAGCAGCTCTTCGTGTTGTAACGGGTTGACCGCGTGATACGCCTGTACCGCTGGCAAGATGCAGAACGGATCGCCCTCGCCATGATGCAGCAGTGCGGCGCAGGTCACCGACAGATCGGTTATGCGCCAGGTGCGCACCAGGTCGCCGAAGTCGATCACGCCTTGCAGCTGCCAGTGGCGTTGCGCATCGCGCTGCCACACCACGTTGTCGTCGGTGATGTCCATGTGAATGGCCTGCACCGGCAGTTTGTCTTCCAGCGGCTGCAAATGCCGCTCGGCTTGCCCGGACGCTTCGACGATCAGTTTGCGCTGGGCTTCATCCTTGATCACCGGCAGCAAGTGCGCGATCAGGGCGTGAGCATGGCGGGCGTCCCACTGCAGGGTTCGCACCAGACCCGGATGGTCGAAGTCCGCCAGGGCCAGGTCCATTTCACCGCACAGGCGACCGAAGCCGGACACCACCGTCGGGTTGAAATGGCTGAGGCTCGTCAGCGGCTGGCCTTCGATGTAATCGAGCAGGCGAACGTGCACTGCCTGGCCGCCAACGTCCAGAGACAGCAGGTCCGCGCCGTTTTTCGCCGCGATGACGCGCGGCACATGGACATCGGGATGCTCGCCCAAGTGCTTGAGCCCGGCATGCTGTGCCTGAAGCTCAAGTACCGAGTAGTCGCCACGGCAGATTTTCAGGACGAAACGTCCCCGCTCGCTGTCGACGCGGTAGTTCAGGTCTTGCTGGCTGCCAAGGGCCTGCAACTTGCCGCTGAGCCCGTAGTGTTCTTCCAGCAGCTCTAGCGCTTGCTCCGCAGACACCTGCGGGCTGGGCAAACTGGCGCGATGAATCAACGTGGCGAGCGACATACAACGACCCCTGAAATTTTATTAGGCGCCTATATCGCCACTGCTCAGGGCGATACGCAACCCCCCCGGGGCCGGTACTCGTCGTTTACAGGGGCTGGAACAGGCCTGCAGATTTTTACTTGAACACTCGCCCCCGTCGGCGCTTTGCGCAAGAATGGCGGCCATCAAACGCACACTGCCGGAGAACCACCATGAATGTAGTGACCACCGACCTGCCCGGTGTTCTGATCCTCGAACCCAAGGTCTTTGGTGACGAACGTGGTTTCTTCTACGAGAGTTTCAATGCCCGGGCCTTCAAGGAGGCCACCGGACTGGACACTGAATTCGTTCAAGACAATCACTCCCGATCGCAGAAGGGCGTGCTGCGCGGCCTGCACTACCAACTGGAAAATACCCAGGGAAAACTGGTTCGCGTCACGGCCGGTGAAGTGCTGGACGTGGCCGTGGACATCCGTCGCAGCTCTGCGCACTTCGGCAAATGGGTCGCTGTGCGACTGTCCTCCGACAATCATCGTCAGCTCTGGGTCCCGGAAGGTTTCGCCCACGGGTTCGTGGTATTGAGCGAATTTGCCGAGTTCCTTTACAAAACCACCGACTACTACACGCCATCCGCCGAGCGCAGCATTCGTTGGGACGACCCGGACCTGGCCATCGACTGGCAACTGGAAGGCACGCCGCAACTGTCGGCGAAAGATCAGGCCGGCGTATTCTTCAAGGACGCCGACGTCTTTGCCTGAAAGGCCGGCTGAAGCGCCCCGATCAAGATGCACCTGACCCAAGGTGCGCAAGCCTAGGCATAATGCGCCTGTACCCACAGGCGCATGCTGCTCATGAAACCGACTCTCCCCCCCAGACCCCGTTGGCGCAGCCTGGCCCTGCTGGCACTGTGCCTGGCGCCGCTGCTGTGGCCGCTGGAGCATCTCGCCGAGCGTTATTACCGCAGCGAGCTGGCCAGCCAGAATCGTCAGACCCTGGATCTCTACGTCGCCAACCTGCTGGGTACCCTGCACCGCTATGAAGTGTTGCCGCAGATCCTCGGCGACCTGCCGGCCCTGCGCGCCGTTCTCGGTGCACCGGACGATGGCGTCACCCAAGGCAACGCCAACCGCCTGCTGAAAAACATTGCGACCCAGACCGGCGCCGAAGTCATGTACCTGATGGACACCACCGGCAAGACCCTGGCCGCCTCCAACTGGGACAAGCACGACAGTTTCGTTGGGCGCAATTTTTCTTTCCGGCCGTATTTCAGCGAAGCCATGGCCGGGAAGCTCGGGCGCTTTTTCGGCCTGGGCACCACCTCCGCCAAGCGCGGTTACTTCTTCGCCGCCGGCGTGCGCGACGGCGAAAAAATCGTTGGCGTGCTGGTGGTCAAGGTCGACCTTGACCACACCGAAAGCCTCTGGGGTAAAACCCCGGAACAACTGCTGCTGACCGACCATAACGGCGTGGTCATTCTCACCTCGCGTCCGGAATGGCGATTCCGCTCGACCCGCCCGCTGAACGAGGAAGAAAGCAAAGCCATTACCGCGATTCAACCCTACCCAACCCGCGAGCCCAAACCGCTGAAGCTCAATCCCAATGCCTGGCTGACCCAGACCCAGCAGATCGCCGAAACCGGCTGGAATGTCAGCATCCTCGCCCCGCGTACCTTGATCGACCGCCCGGTGCGCACGGTGGTGGCCATCGGCGGTGCAACGCTGCTGGTAGTGATGCTGTTGCTTGGCCTGATGATGCAGCGCCGCCGCCATTACCTCGAACGCATTGCCTTCGAGGCCAAGGCCCGCCGCGAACTCGAGGGTCGGGTCGCCGAGCGCACCAGCGATCTCGAAGGCCTGAACCGGCGCCTGAAACAGGAAGTGCTGGAGCGCGAACAGGCCCAGCAGGAGCTGGTCCGCGCCCAGGACGACCTGGTGCAGGCCGGCAAATTGTCGGCCCTGGGCACCATGTCGGCGAGCATCAGCCACGAACTCAACCAACCGCTGGCAGCGATTCGCAGCTACGCGGAAAACGCCGAAGTATTGCTCGATCACCAGCGCACCGACGATGCCCGCGGCAACCTCAAGCTGATCAGCGAATTGACCGGTCGCATGGCCTCGATCATCGCCCACCTGCGCGCCTTCGCCCGGCGCGACCGCCACGCCCCGGAAAGCGTCGCCCTGCAACCGGCGCTGGATGATGCCCTGGCCTTGCTGGCCAAGCGCCGACGCAGCATGGAGGTCGAACTGATCCGCGACTTGCCCGCCGCCACTCTGTGGGTCGAGGCCGGGGAAACCCGCCTGCGCCAGGTACTCGGCAATCTGCTGGCCAACGCCCTGGATGCCCTGACGGAAAAAGGTCCGCCACGTAAACTCTGGTTGAGTGCCCAATCCACCGCCGATGGCGTCAATCTGTACATTCGCGACAACGGCCCCGGCTTTTGCATGGAAGCCCTTGGGCGCGCCAGCGAGCCGTTCTACACCACCAAGACCCGCACCCAGGGCCTGGGTCTGGGGCTGGCGATTTGCGAAACCCTGATGCGCGCCTTCGGCGGTGAACTGTCGTTCGCCAATCACAAGGAGGGCGGCGCCCTGATTACCCTGAAGCTGCGCGCAGGCGCACCGGGCGTGAGCCTGCAACCGTCCGAGGACCGAAGTGCATGACCATCGACAACCGCATTCAGGTCGTGTTGATCGACGACGATCCCCACTTGCGCCAGGCCTTGAGCCAAACGCTGGATCTGGCCGGCCTGAAAATCCTGCCGCTGGCCGAAGCCAAGGGCCTGGCCGCTCAACTGGAACGCGACTGGCCGGGCGTGGTGGTCAGTGACATCCGCATGCCCGGCATGGACGGCCTGGAGCTGCTGACCGAACTGCACGCCCAGGACCCTGAGCTGCCGGTGCTGTTGATCACCGGCCACGGTGACGTGCCACTGGCCGTGCAGGCCATGCGCGCCGGGGCCTATGACTTTCTGGAAAAACCCTTCGCCAGCGACGCCCTGCTCGACAGCGTGCGCCGCGCCTTGGCCCTGCGCCGGCTGGTGCTGGACAACCGCAGCCTGCGGTTGGCCTTGAGCGACCGCACTGAGCTAAGCGCCCGCCTGGTTGGCCACTCACCCTCGATGCTGCGCCTGCGCGAGCAGATCGGCGCCTTGGCCGCGACCAAGGCCGATGTGCTGATCCTCGGCGAAACCGGCGCTGGCAAAGAAGTCGTGGCCCGGGCGCTGCACGATTTATCGAACCGTCGCAACGGACCGTTCGTGGCGATCAACGCCGGTGCCCTGGCCGAATCAGTGGTCGAAAGCGAGCTGTTCGGCCACGAACCCGGCGCCTTCACCGGTGCGCAGAAACGCCGCATCGGCAAGTTCGAGTTCGCCAATGGCGGCACCTTGTTCCTCGATGAAATCGAAAGCATGAGCCTGGATGTGCAGGTCAAATTGCTGCGTTTGCTGCAAGAGCGGGTGGTCGAACGCCTGGGCGGCAATCAACTGATCCCGCTGGACATCCGCATCATCGCCGCCACCAAGGAAGACCTGCGCCAGGCGGCGGACCAAGGGCGCTTCCGTGCCGACCTGTATTACCGCCTGAACGTCGCGCCATTGCGGATTCCACCGCTGCGCGAACGGGGCGAAGACGCCCTGATGCTGTTCCAGCATTTTGCCGATGAAGCCAGTGCCCGCCACGGCTTGCCGCCCCATGAATTGCAACCGGGGCATCGGGCCTTGCTGCTGCGCCATACCTGGCCCGGCAACGTGCGCGAGCTGCAAAATGCGGCGGAGCGTTTTGCCCTCGGGCTGGAGCTGGCCCTCGACAACAGCACGCCGGATGGCAGCGCCGGCAACAGGGTCGAAGTCGTCAGCGGCGGTTTGAGCGAGCAAGTGGAGAACTTCGAAAAAACCCTCATTGCCGCCGAACTGGCACGCCCGCACAGCTCCGTGCGCAGCGTCGCCGAAGCCCTCGGCGTTCCGCGCAAGACCCTGCACGACAAACTGCGCAAACACGGTTTGAGCTTCTCGGACAGTGGCGCCCCGGCCCACCCTGACGACCTCGACTGAGCTACCGTCCCATCATCCACTTCACGCAAGAGGCCCCTGAATGAGCCGCGACAGCCGACAACTGGAATCAGTCCTGCATCACGACATTCCCCTCACCCGGGACATGGGCCTCAAAGTGCTCGACTGGCATGACCAGCAACTGCGCCTGCACTTGCCACTGGAAGCCAACGTCAATCACAAGAGCACCATGTTCGGCGGTAGCCTGTATTGCGGCGCGGTACTGGCCGGTTGGGGCTGGCTGCATTTGCGCCTCAAAGAAGAAGGCATTACAGACGGGCATATCGTGATTCAGGAAGGACAGATCAGTTACCCGCTGCCGGTAACGGGCGATGCCAACGCCATTTGCCAGGCACCGGATCCGGTGATCTGGAAGAAATTCCTGACCACCTTCCAGCGCTATAGCCGAGCGCGGTTGACGCTGCATACGCGGGTCGTCAATGAAGGTCGTGATGAAGATGCGGTGAGGTTTGTCGGGCAGTACGTGTTGCACCGTTAAGCGCCACTACCTCTGTAGGAGCCGGCTTGCAGGCGATTGGTGCAACGCGGTGTGCCTGACACACCGCTTCGCTGGCAAGCCAGCTCCTACGGGGTAGCGAGTGCCAGCAGTTTTTCCCGCCACGCCGCCTTTGCCGGCAACGCCAGAAAGAACGGGTTCAACAGCGACTCTCGCGCCGGATAGCTGAACGGCTCGCCACTCAGCTCCAGCACCTCACCGCCGGCGCCTTCCAGCACGCCTTGTGCTGCCGCCGTGTCCCACTGCGAAGTCGGTGCCAGGCGTGGATAGCAATCCGCCGCCCCTTCGGCCAGCAGGCAAAACTTCAGCGAACTGCCGATATTGGCCAGTTGCAGCTCGCCAAGGCTGGCGCTCAGACCGGCCAGCAAACGCTCCTGCTCCGGGCTCGAATGGCGACGACTGGCCACCACGGTGAACGACTCGCCTGGCGCTAACGCATCACGCACCTGAATCGCCACAGGCGCGCCAGCTTTGTCGCCGCGCCAGGCACCGAGGCCGACGCCACCGACATAGAAACGACCATTGGTCGGCATCGACACCACACCGAACACCACTCGACCGTTTTCGATCAGGGCGATGTTGACGGTGAACTCTTCGCTGCCGCTGATGAATTCCTTGGTGCCATCCAGCGGATCGACCAACCACCAACGCTGCCAGCCGGCACGAACGCCTTGGGGAATGTTGGCGTCCTCTTCGGAGAGCACCGGGATGCCCGGATCGAGCGCCGTCAGCCCGGCCAGAATCAGGTGGTGCGCGGCCAGGTCAGCAGCGGTCACCGGCGAATCATCAGCCTTCGCCGTAACGGCTGTGCCTGTGCGCCAGAACGGCAGGATCGCATCACCAGCCTGCAGGGCCAGTTCGATGACCGGTGCCATCAACGGATGCGGGAAATTCATGGCTGGAACGCTCCGCGCTGAGTCAACAGGTCTCGGGCCAGGTACAGCGCCGCCAAGGCGCGGCCTTCGGTGAATTGCGGGTTTTGCGCCAGCGCCGAGAGTTCACGCAGGTTGACCTTGTCGACCCGCATCGGCTCGGGTTCGTCGCCTTCCAGGCGCTCTTCGTAGAGGTCGGTAGCCAGCACCACCTGAATCTTCTGGCTCATGTAACCGGGGGACAACGACAACTCGGTCAGGTGCTCCAGTTGCCGCGCGCCGAACCCGGCCTCTTCCTTGAGCTCACGCTCGGCTGCCGCCAACACGTCTTCACCCGGCTCGATCAAACCCTTGGGCAATGACATTTCATATTCATCCGTACCGCCGCAATACTCCTCGACCAGCACCGCATGCTCGGCATCGAGCATTGCCACGATCATTACCGCGCCGTACCCGGCCCCTTTGCCAACCAGGCGCTCATAGGTGCGCTCCACGCCATTGGCAAAGCGCAACTTCAGCTCCTCCACGCAGAACAATCGACTGGTGGCGACAATTTCGCGGGCGAGTATGGTGGGTTTCTGGCGCATGCAAAGCTCCTTGGCGTGAACGCGCTACTATAACGCGGCTTTCCTGATTGTTTACGCCAGAAATCTTTCTACTGCCCGAGACGTTGCCATGCCTTCATTACCCTGGTCCGACATCGATACCGTTCTGCTGGACATGGACGGCACGTTGCTGGATCTGCATTTCGACAATCATTTCTGGATGGAGCACCTGCCCCAGCGTTACGCCGAACTGCACGGGGTCAGCCGGGCCATGGCCGAGATGGAATTGCAGCCATTGTTCGAGCGCAATGCCGGCCAGTTGCAGTGGTACTGCCTGGACTTCTGGAGCGCCGAACTGAAGCTGTCGGTGCGCGACCTGAAACTGGAAACCGCGCATCTGATCGCCCTGCGCCCGGACGCCGACACCTTTCTGGCGGCGATCAAACAGGCTGGCAAGCGCGTGGTGCTGATTACCAATGCCCATCGGGATGCGTTGTCGTTGAAGCTGGAAAAAATCGAACTGGCGCCCTACTTCGAACGCTTGATCAGTTCCCATGACTATGGTTTCCCCAAGGAAAACCCGCAGTTCTGGGATGCGCTGCAAGCCGACATCGATTTCGATCCGGCGCGCAGCCTGTTCATCGACGACACCTTGCCGATCCTGCGCAGCGCACGGGACTTTGGCGTGGCGCATTTGCTGGCCGTGCGCGAGCCAGACAGCCGCAAAGGGCCGAAGGATACGGCGGAGTTTGCGGCGGTGGGGGATTATCGGGATTTGATTGCCGGTCTTTAGACCGCGTTGCCTGCATCGCGGGCAAGCCCGCGATGGCTATCACGCGGTTTGACGACTTACTCAGGAATCCGCAACGACTGCCCCGGATAGATCTTGTCCGGGTGCGACAGCATCGGTTTGTTGGCTTCGAAAATCTTGTTGTACTTGTTGGCGTCGCCATACACGCGCTTGGAAATCGCGCTGAGGGTGTCGCCCTTCACCACCGTGACGAATACCGCGGCCTTCACCACCGGTCCGGTCACGGTAATCTGATCATCCACGCTGCCAACCCCGGCAATATTGCCCACCGCCAGCAGGATCTTTTCCTTCTCTTCCTGGCTCGCCACCTCGCCAGTCACCGTAACCTTGTCACCATCGACCGTCGCCTGCACATTCGGATTACCCAGGCCGACTTTGCTGATGTGTTCTTTCAACTGCTCACTGGCATTGGCATTGCCCGGCGTCAGCAGATCCAGCAGTTTTTCGCCTGCTTCCTTCACAAAGCTCAAAAGACTCATGGTGCACTCTCCTTGGGTTTGCGGTTCCAGACGCCAAAGCCTAGACCACGACCGTCACTTGCGAATCCAACCCGACCAATGACCCCGCTTGCGATAGAATCCGCCCCTTCCCGCGCCCAGGAGCGAAGATGGACATCAAGCAGCTTAAATTCCTCATCGCGCTCGACGAAACCCGCCATTTCGGCCAGGCCGCCGCACGCTGCCACATCACCCAGCCGACCCTGTCCATGCGCCTGCGCAGCCTCGAAGAAGAACTCGATTTGCCGCTGGTCAATCGTGGCCAGCGCTTCGAAGGCTTCACTGCGCCGGGCGAACGGGTGCTGGCCTGGGCGCGCACGGTGCTGGCAGCCTATGACGGTTTGTACGCCGAAGCGGCCGCCTGTCGTGGCAACCTGGTCGGCACTTTGCGCCTGGGCATGGTGCCGCTGTCGAGCTTCGACCCGCTGCCGCTGCTGCAACGCCTGCACGGGGAGCATCCGAACCTGCGTTTCGAACTCTCGGCACTGAGTTCCGAGCAGATCCTCGAGCAACTGGCGAATAATCGTCTGGACCTCGGTGTTTCCTATCTGGAACGCCTCGACGCCGAACATTTCGACTCCCTGGCCTTCAGCGAAACCCGCATGGGCCTGCTCTACGACCAACGCTTCTTCACCTTTGGCGAGGCGCCGCTGAGCTGGGAATCATTGATCGAACTGCCACTGGGCATGCTCACCAGCGGCATGCACTTTCGCCAATCCATCGACCATAACTTCCACAGCCGCGGCCTCACCCCACAACCGTTGCTGCAGACCGACGCCGTTCATCAACTGCTGCAAGCAGTGCACGGCGGCCTGTGTTGCGCCGTGATGCCATTGGACGGTGGCCTCGAAGGGCTGACCGAACACTTGCGCCTGCAACCGATCGAGAACGCCCAGACCCTTGGCCGCCTGGGGCTGATCATGCGTCGCAGCGCGCCACGCTCGGCCTTGGCGGAGGCCTGTTTCGCGATCTATCGGCAATCGCAGACGAACTCTTGATCGACGGCATCTATCGGTAGATCAGTAATAGCGATTAGACGCGACAAGTTGCCGCGCCTAGTCTTAAAGCTGATCAATCCGTCGGTGATGCCATGAACGCCAAGCGCCCAGTCTGCGCGGCGCCTGCCCTCGAAACGCCCGCGCCCGCCGCAAGCCAGACCTACAGCTACAGCAACCTTGAATACTCGGAATCGGACAGCACCGCGCTGGCCGAGGAAGTCGCGCTGGCGATTGCCTACAACGGCATCAGCCAGGCAGTCATGCTGGTGACGCCAACGGACCTCGAAGACTTCATCGTCGGTTTCAGCCTGGGCAGCGGCATCATCATGGACGCCACTGATATTTATGACCTGCAACTCAGCGGCTCAGGGTCAGCGCAATACGCGCAAGTGACCATCGCCAACCGCGCCTTCTGGAACCTCAAGCAACAGCGTCGGCAACTGGCCGGCACCAGTGGTTGCGGGTTGTGTGGCGTGGAAGCCGTCGAGCAGGCGTTGCCAGACCTTCAGGTGTTGCCCGGCGCCCCGTTGCCGCCAGCCGAATGGCTCGATGGCCTGCGCCAGCGCATCGGCGCCTTCCAGCCTTTGGGCCAGCATTGCGGTGCGGTGCACGCGGCCGTGTTCATGAACGGTCAAGGCGAGTTGCTGCTGGGGCGCGAAGACATCGGCCGGCACAACGCCCTCGACAAACTGATCGGCGGGCTGATCCGGCAAAAAATCCCGACCGCTGGCGGGCTGGCGATTGTCACCAGTCGCTGCAGCCTCGAATTGATCCAGAAAGTCCTGCGCGCCGGCATCCAGACCCTGGTCAGCCTGTCGTCGCCCACCGGCCTTGCCGTGCAATGGGCCCGCCGCCACAACCTCAACCTCATCCATTTGCCACAGAAGAATGCACCGCGGGTGTACAGCCCAACGTCGGAGAATCAAGCGTGAGTCAACACCGTCAAGCCGACCAGACACCTGTCCCTCGCTACAAACCCTACAAAGGCCCGGCCGGTGGCTGGGGCGCACTGATCAGCGTCGCCCAGGCCTGGTTGACCAGCGACAACGCGCTGAAAAACCTGCGCATCATGCTCAAGACCAACCAGAACGGTGGCTTCGACTGCCCGGGCTGCGCCTGGGGCGATTCTCCTGAAAAGGGCATGGTGATGTTCTGCGAGAACGGCGCCAAAGCGGTGAACTGGGAAGCGACCAAGCGCCGGGTTGATGCCAAATTCTTCGCCAGACACAGCGTCACTTCGCTGCTGGAGCAAAGCGACTACTGGCTCGAGTATCAGGGCCGTCTGACCGAGCCGATGAGCTACGACGCCGAAACCGACCGCTATAAACCGATCAGTTGGGACGACGCCTTCGCGCTGATCGCCAAACACCTGAACGGCTTGTCGAGCCCCGATCAGGCCGAGTTCTACACCTCGGGCCGTGCCAGCAACGAAGCCGCCTATCTCTATCAGCTGTTTGTGCGCGCCTATGGCACCAACAACTTCCCTGACTGCTCGAACATGTGCCACGAGGCCAGCGGTGTCGCGTTGTCGCAAAGCGTCGGAGTCGGCAAAGGCACCGTGACCTTCGACGACTTCGAACACGCCGATGCGATTTTCGTCTGGGGCCAGAACCCCGGCACCAACCACCCGCGGATGCTCGAACCGCTGCGCGAAGCAGTCAAGCGCGGCGCTCAGGTGGTGTGCATCAACCCGCTCAAGGAACGTGGCCTGGAACGTTTCCAGCACCCGCAGCACGCGATCGAAATGCTCACCAACGGCTACAAGCCGACCAACACTGCGTTCTTCCGCCCGGCCCTTGGCGGGGACATGGCGATCATGCGCGGCATGGCGAAATTCCTCCTGCTGTGGGAGCGCGATGCACAGCGCAGCGGCGAACCGGCGGTGTTCGACCACGGCTTCCTCAATGAACACAGCGCCAATGTGCTGGAGTACCTGGCGACCATCGACGAAACACCGTGGGAGCAGATCGTCGAGCAGTCGGGCCTGACGCTGGTAGAGATCGAACAAGCGGCGCGCATGTATGCCAAGGGCAAGAACGTCATCATGTGCTGGGCCATGGGCATCACCCAGCATCGCCATTCGGTGGCGACCATCCAGGAAATCGCCAACCTGATGATGCTGCGCGGCAACATTGGTCGGCCGGGAGCCGGTCTGTGCCCGGTACGTGGTCACAGCAACGTGCAGGGCGACCGGACCATGGGCATCAACGAACGGCCGCCGGTGGCGTTCCTCGAAGCCCTGGAGCGTCGCTTCCAGTTCAAGGTGCCACGCCACAACGGCCACAACGTGGTCGAGGCCATTCATGCGATGGCTGAAGGCCGGGCGAAAGTCTTCATCGGTCTGGGCGGCAATTTCGCCCAGGCAACGCCGGACAGCCAGCGCACGTTCCAGGCCCTGCAAAACTGCGACCTGACCGTGCAGATCAGCACCAAGCTCAACCGCAGCCATTTGACCCACGGCAAGGACGCGCTGATCCTGCCGTGCCTGGGTCGCACCGACATCGATATCCAGACCGAAGGCCCGCAAGCGGTGACCGTCGAAGATTCGTTCAGCATGGTCCACGCCTCCAATGGTCAGCTGCAACCGCTGTCGAACCAGATGCGCTCGGAACCGGCGATCCTGGCCGGCATCGCTGCCGCGACCCTGGGCAAGCACCCGGTGGACTGGAACTGGCTGGTGGCGGACTACCGCCGCATCCGCGACCTGATCGCCGAGACCATTCCGGGCTTCCAGGACTTCAATGAGAAGGTCAGGAATCCGGGCGGTTTCTACCTGGGCAACAGTGCTGGCGCACGCCAGTGGAGCACCGCTTCAGGCCGGGCCAATTTCCGTCCGAACGCGCTGCCCAAAGACCTGGTGCACGAACGCACCCGCGCCACTGGTGTGCTGCCGGATCTGATCATGCAATCGATGCGCTCCCACGATCAGTACAACACCACAATTTACGGGCTCAACGATCGTTATCGTGGGGTCAAAGGTCAGCGCGATGTGCTTTTCGTCAACGAAGCCGACATCATCCGCCTGGGCTTCAAGCCGGGCCAGAAGGCGGACATCGTTTCGCTCTGGGACGATGGCGTTGAACGTCGGGTCAAAGGCTTCACGCTGCTGGCGTTTGATATCCCGGCCGGGCAAGCGGCGGCCTACTATCCGGAAGTGAACCCGTTGGTGCCGCTGGAAAGCACCGGCGATGGCAGCCATACGCCAACATCGAAGTTTGTGGCGATCCGGTTGGAAGCGGCGAGCGAGACCGGGTTGATCATGGCCAGGTCTGCATAACACGTTGTCTGAACTGGCCCCATCGCGAGCAGGCTCGCTCCCACATTAGATCTTCGGCGAACACAGCATTTGTGTTCTACCCAGTTCCACTGTGGGAGCGAGCTTGCTCGCGATTGCACCGGACGATTCAATGCATCGATCGGCACAGACCAAGTACTTTCCAATCACCCACAAAAAAGGCCGTTTCCTCATGAAAACGGCCTTTGCGAAGTAATAAAAGACCGGCAAAAAAACGTTAAGTTCCACCCAAAAAACAGTAACTTGCAATATTGTATACAGGTCGTGTTATTCGTCGGATTTCGATTGTCACGCCCATTCCAGAGCCTCAGGATCGCGCCGTCATCCCCTAGAGGTTCCTCCATGAAGTTCTCCTCGATTCTCTTGTTGTCCCTTGGCCTGGTCAGCGGTATCGCGTCTGCTGGCGGCACCACCGAAGCCGGTGTAGGCGGCGCATTGGGCGGGGTTCTAGGCTCGGTCGTCGGCCAGTCGTTAGGCGGCAGCACAGGTTCCACCATCGGCGCGGCCCTGGGTGGCGCGGGTGGTAGCGCCGTCGGCGCAAACAAACACAGCCGTGGCGAAGCAGCCATTGGCGGTGCGTTGGGTGCTGCAGGCGGTAACGTGGTCGGCCGCAGCATGGGCGGCACCACCGGCAGCCTGATCGGCGCCGCAGCAGGCGGTGGCGTCGGTGGCGCGCTGGGTAACCACATGGGCAAAGAGTACGATGATGAGGACGGCGATCGTCGTTACTATCGCGGCCATGACGATCGTCGTTACTACCGTGACGGCCACCGTCACCGCGGTCATGCCTATGGCCACCGCAAGCATCGCTGGCACGACGACGACTAAGGCATCCATCGCCTCGCTATAACTGGTCCATCAAAAATCGCAGCCCAAGGGCTGCGATTTTTTTGCCTTACTGAACCACCAGACGCTCCAGCGCCCCACGCAACCCTGAAGGAATCGCCACGGGTCGATTCGACGCGCGATCGACAAACACATGCACGAAGCGCCCCGCTGCACAGGCTTCATCTTCCCCTTGCTTGAACACGGCCAGTTCGTATTGCACCGAGCTGTTGCCCAACTTGCCTACCCGCAGACCGATCTCGATGCGGTCCGGGAAGGCAATGGAAGCAAAGTAATCACAAGCCGAGCTCACCACGAACCCCACCACCTCACCGTCATGGATGTTCAGGCCACCGGCTTCGATCAGGTAGGTGTTCACCGCCGTATCGAAGAAGCTGTAGTAGGTGACGTTGTTGACGTGACCGTAGGCGTCATTGTCGTGCCAGCGGGTGGTGATGGGCTGGAAGTGCGGGTAGTCGGTGCGTTGGGGCATTAGTGTTGATTCCTGAGTAGGTTCGCCAGTCGAAGGCGAAAACCGCGTTGTATTCATCGCGAGCAAGCTCGCTCCCACATTGGATTTGTGTCGTACACAAAATCTGTGGGCAACAACGATCATCGTGGGAGCGAGCCTGCTCCGGGCGGCGTTCCGACGAAAGCGCCCTCACAGGCGCCACATCAATCACTTGTCAGCGAAGCCCTTGCCGGCCGCTGCCAACATGCCGATCAACCGCGCCGGTTGCCAGTGATCGCCCTGACGCGTCTCAAGATCCATCAAGCGTCGATGAATATCCGCCAACCCTTGCTGATCCGCCCAGGCCATCGGCCCGCCCTTGTCCGCCGGGAAACCGTAGCCATTGAGGTAGACCAGATCAATGTCATGGGCTGACCCGGCAATGCCTTCCTGAAGGATCTTCGCGCCTTCATTGACCAGCGCCAGCAAGCAACGCTCGAGAATTTCCTCCGGGCCGATCACGCGACGGTGGAACCCCAACCTTTCGCTGACTTTCAGCACCAGCGCATCCACCTGTGGATCATGTTCGGCCTGGCGGCTGCCCGGCTCATAGTGGTAATAGCCATTACCACTCTTCTGACCAAAGCGCCCCATCTCGCACAGTCGGTTATCCACCTGAACCTCCGGCGCGTCCTGCCCGATACCGGACAGTTGTCGGGCGCGCCACTGCAGGTCCACGCCGACCACGTCGAACATGCGGAACGGCCCCATGGCGAAACCGAACCCTTGCAGTGCTGCGTCCACCTGATAGGGATAAGCGCCTTCCAGCAGCATTTTTCGCGCTTCGAGCACATAGGTATTAAGCATGCGGTTGCCGATGAATCCGTCGCAGTTACCTGCCACCACACTGACCTTGCCCATGCGCTGGCCGAGCACCAGTGCTGCGTCGAGCACTGCGGGCGCCGTCTGTGCACCGCGGACGATTTCCAGCAGCTTCATGATGTGTGCCGGGCTGAAGAAATGCAGGCCCAGCACTTGCTGCGGCCGGCGTGTAGCCGCCGCGATAGCGTCGATGTCCAGCGCCGAAGTATTGCTTGCCAGAATCGCTTCAGGTTTGAGCAGGCCATCGAGCTCGCGGAAAATTTTCCGCTTGAGCTCAAGGTTTTCGTACACCGCCTCAATGACCAGGTCGACATCGCGGATGGCCATATAATCATCTGCCGCCGTTATGCGCGCGATACGGGCTTCGGCTTCGCCTTGGTCAATCCGCCCCTGGCGCACGTTGTGGGCGTAGGTGTCCGCTACAGTGGCCAGTGCTTGCTCCAGCATTTGCGGATTGTTGTCGACCCACTGCACCGCTACTCCGGCGTTGGCCAGGCACATGACAATGCCACGACCCATGGTGCCCGCGCCGATGACGGCGGCGCGCTGAATATTCGACGGTGTCTGGCTCATGTTTTGTTCTCTTGTTGGCGATCCGAAGACAGCCATCACCATAGTCAGCCACCGGGCTTTTTTGAAATTTATTCCTGTGATGAGCAACATTCAGCGGATGGATGTGCCCCGTTGAGTGCACCGCAAAATCCTGTGGGACCATAGTTCAGCCTGCCAGATGTTGCCCGGCCCACTCGCGCACCTCGGCATACGGGTAATCCTCCAGCGCCGCAAACCCGGGAATCGCCCGCACCTTGAGCCTGGTGAACAGCGGCACGCTGATCCCGCACAGAAACCGTGTCACGCGTTCAGCCGAGGGCAGGTTGCCCGTGTGCTGCTCGTGCCTGTGGATAAAACCGCCACACAGCGCCTCGAAATTTTTATCCACAAGCGCCGGCAACGCCGGTGGTGCCGGTAGCCGCGCCACCTGCCCATGACACACCGAACAATGCCCGCATTGCTGCGGGGCATTGTGATCGCCGAAATACTCGGCCAGTCGATAACCCAGGCAATGGTCAGTGGCGAACAGGTCCAGCATCGCGTGAATCCGCGCGATCTCGGTGTGCTCATGCCGAGTGAAACAGCCGTGCAGCTCCTCGCTCAACGCGACGCTGTCGAACCCGCTTTGCAGCACGCTGTAGACCTCGGTCATCTGCTTGCTTTCGAGCTCCACCCAGCCCTTCTCCTGGAAGTAATCCAGCGCCTTGACCACCCGGCTGCGCTCGGCCTGATGCTGCTCGTACAACGCCTCGAAATTCACCGTTGCCCAGGTCCGGGCACGGCTGGAGGTCTGGATGATTGCCGCGACAAAATCCCTGCGCTCGCCTTCGAAACGCGCCAACAGCGCCTCGGGCTCCTGCACATACTTGAAACGGTACTCGGCGTAGTACGCGTAGCGCGGGGCGATCAACCCGCGCAATTCGAGTTGCACCAGCAAGGTCTTGAGCGGCAACTGGCGAATATTGCTCTGATCTGCCAACGGCCCCAGCAGAAACTCCCACTGCCCTTCGGGGGCTGCGGCATGCATCTGGTCAAGCACGCAACGTATGCCATCCAGCTCGGGCGTGTCGCCGTAGACGAAGTTCTCCAGCACGTTGAGGCTGTCGCGGTTGGCCAACACCAGGCAGTCCGACGGCTGCCCGTCACGCCCGGCGCGGCCGACTTCCTGACTGTAGTTTTCGATGGATTTGGGCAGGTCGAAATGCACCACGTTGCGGATGTCGCTTTTGTCGATGCCCATGCCGAAAGCGATGGTCGCGACGATGCAATTGGACTGCCCGCCCATGAAGCGACGCTGGATCGCTTCCCGTTGCTCATGGGGCAACCCGGCGTGATAGGCCTCGGCCTGAATGCCGTTGCGATTCAGGTGTTCGGCGATGTGCTCGGCGGTTTTCTGCAGGGTGACGTAGACGATGCTCGGCTGATCCGGACGCTGGCTCATCCACTCGACGAGTCGGCTGCGTTTGTCCGCTCCGCGAACCGGCTCCACCAGCAAATTCAGGTTCGGGCGATAGAAACCGGTGGTCACCACATCCTCGGCGGCGATGGCGAATTTCGCCTGCATGTCGGCGATGACCCTGGGCGTCGCCGTTGCGGTCAGCAGCAGCACCTGAGGGATATTGAACTGGCGTTGATAGTCGGGAAGCTTGAGGTAGTCCGGGCGAAAGTTATGCCCCCATTCGGAGATGCAGTGCGCCTCGTCCACCACCAGCAGCGAGATCGGTACTTGCTGCAGGAAATGGCGAAAACGCTCGTTCTTCAAGCGCTCCACCGAGATCATCAGAATCTTCAACTCGCCGGACCTGGCACGGGCCATGACATCGCTGGCGTCATCGCGGCTCTGGGCCGAATCGATACTGCCCGCCGAGATGCCGTGGCGTTGCAGGAACGCCAGTTGATCCTGCATCAACGCCAGCAACGGTGAGACCACCAGCGTCAGGTGCGGCAGCAACAGCGCCGGCAATTGGTAGCAAAGGGATTTTCCGGAACCGGTGGGGAAAATCGCCGCCGCCGAACGCCCGGCCAGCACCGCACTGACCGCCGCCTCCTGACCGGGTCGAAACTGTGGATAACCGAAAACCTGTTCCAGGGTGTTGTGCATAAGCTGTCACTCCGTTGACCGCTGCGGTGTCAAAAGCCTGGCCGGCGATCGCAGCGAGTCAAGAAAAGGTCTGGGGCAAAAACGATACGGGATGATACAGCCTCAGCGCGTCCTGCTGACGCCACAGGTTGAAACACACAGAGCACTTTGCCATCTGACGTCCCCTCCCCCTCGCCGGTATGGTTCAACTCCAACAACCGTAACGCTGCGCGAAGTCTTCATGACAACAGGAGGCCTGATGTGCGCGGCCCCTGTCGAAGGACCGGCCATGCTTCAACGAACTGTTTTTCCATTTGCTCTCTTGCTGCCAGTGCCGCTGCTGCTCAGTGGATGTCTGACCGTACCCGAAAAGCCCGCAAACAAACCAGACACATTCGAAACAGCCGAGTATCACGCTCAAAAAGGGTTGGCGGTCATCCAGGCATCACGCCTGTACGCACGTGGCGGCACCGGCCAAGGCGTACCCGTCGCATTGATTGACTCAGGCCTGAATGCCGAACTGCCAGCGTTTCAAGGCAGGCTCCGGGACCCCGGTTTTGACTATGTCGAGAATCGTCCCGGCACCCATGACCGCGTTGGCCACGGCACTCAAATGGCCGGCATTCTGGCCGCCAACAAAGACGACCAGGGTATGCACGGCGTTGCGTTCAACGCTCAACTGATCCCCTTCCGTTTCGGTGACGACAACGAACCCTTCTTCTTCGACAGTGAAATTTCCCGCTCCTGGCAAGCCGGATTCGATCGTGGTGCACGCATATTCAACAACTCGTGGGCCAATGCCATTCCAGCAACGGAAATCACCGAAGCACGTTACAACCAGGTCATGCCCGAGTCGCTGGCGAGCGCTCGAAAACTGGTTCAGCAAGGCGCGGTGTTTGTGTTTCCGACCGGTAATGAACTCAAACGAGAGCCTCTGGCAGAGCCGGGTTTACCCCTTGCCATCCCTGAGTTGGAAAAGGGCTGGATCGCCGTCGTTGCATTGAAAAACGATGGCAGCGCCATTAATGGCAAATCCAACTACTGTGGTGTCGCAGCGGCCTGGTGCATCGCCGTTCCCGGTGGGGACTCAGGCGCAGGCCAGGGATTGCTGACCACTGGCAAGGACGGAACATACGTCCAGACTGCCGGTACGTCCCCCGCCGCCGCACTGGTCAGTGGCGCGTTGGCGGCAGTCCAGAGCCTGTATCCCGAAATGAGTGCACAGCAAGTGCGCGACCACTTGCTTGAAACCGCAAACCGGACCGGTCTCTATGCCAACAGTGAAGCCTACGGTCGAGGACTACTCGACCTTGATGCGGCGTCGCGACGCCTCCCCGCACCTGCAGTCGATTGAGTCCAGCCCACCAAACACCCTACATATTTTTCTGCACAGCTTTGTAGGAATCATTTCCTATAGAAGCATTTTTCGATAAAACCAGGGGGTGTGTAGGAGCATTCCCCCAAAGGCAGTAAACGCCCTACAAAACCTGTCCATTGCGACTGTATTGCTCTGCTTCGCCACACTCTTCATAGTTTTGGCGCGGCTGAAAATACTGTGGCGGCCTGCCGGAGTGACCTCCCATCTCTTACAGGACCGACATCAATGCCCTCGCTAAAGACATCTACCAAACGCTATCAGCCACTTAAATCCAGCTACAGCGAAACCCCGGTGCTGGTCATCGATACCGAGGCCGACCCCTTCGAGATCCTCGACGCCGCCGGACAACGCATCCGCGCCGCCAGCGACCTGCTCGAAACCCTTCATTGCACATGTTTCAACCAGGCCGAAGCGAGCGACATCCCCAGGATCGTCAGCGCCCTGTACCTGCTGACCCAGGACGGCAACGACCTGCTCGACATCGCCCGGCAGCGCTTGCCGAAACTCAACGGCGGTAAAACACCACAATCCCTTGTGGGAGCGAGCCTGCTCGCGAAGAACGATAACGCGGTGCGGTGTGTATAAGCCCATCAGCAACGACCTGTCACAGCTTCTGCAAGGTCCTACAAAACAAGACACCTTGTCGGCTATCGATGAACAGTCCCCCGGTCCTGTAGTCCGGACTGTCGCTGCCAAACCAGCGGCTCGGGCTTGGTCACCCGAATGGAATACGCATTACCCTCGGTTGTATGCTGCCGGCACCTCTAGTGTCTGCACGCTATATGGTGGCTGTGTTTGGGACGCCTTCGAGCGTGCCGGGTATGCGTATGAATCCTCACCGGTTGACCAACCCGAACACAGCCGCCTCCCATCGCTTGGTCACGATGGTGGCGGCATCAATTGATGCATTTGAGGATAAATACAATGAATTCATGGAATCCGCTTACTGATCGCTACCGCCCACTCCACACCAACCTCACCGATTCCCAGCCCCTGATCATCGACACAGAAGCCAACCCGCAAGACATCCTCGAAGCCGCCCTGCAGCGCATACGGGCCTCCAGCGAACTCCTCAAAACCCTGCACTGCCAATGTTTCAAGCACGGCGACCTCGAAGACATCCCGCACATCACTCACGCCCTCTACCTGCTGACCCAGGACGGCTGCGACCTGCTCAAAGTCGCCCAGCAACGCATGATGGGCTGGAAAGCCCCGGTCTGACGTTGAGTGAAGATCCGTTCCCATGTTCTGCATGGGAACGATCAAGTCAGTCGCTCCTTCCTCTCGTGATCGGCAACCAATAAGATCCGACCAAGCCCAACCGGACACCCCGCAATGAACCTCGCCCCCAACTTCCCGGACGACCACGCCATGCAACTGCTCATGCAGTTGCTGCACGAGGAAATTGGTCTTCCCGAACGCAAAACCATTAGCCTCAACACCTCGATCAACTTTGATCTGGGCTGCGAAGGTGCCGATGCTCGGCACCTGATGGAAGCACTGGAAGAACAGTTCGCCATCGACTTCGTCGACTACGACGCCTATCGCTACTTCCAGCCTGAAGGCTTTGATGTGTTTCTCAAGCGACGGGCGAAGGGGCGTGGCGATAAGGTTCCACTGACTATCGAAATGCTCTACTAAGCGATAAAAGCGCAACGCTGGGATACGCGAAAACTGGAAGGGATCAGTTGAACGCGCAAGTGTCATTATTCTGACCGTTTGAAGCCTTTTCAGCTGGAGTATTGGTAGCTGCGCCTCACATCCTCCGAATCGCACCCACAAAAAAACCGCCCCGAAGGGCGGTTTTTTCATTGGCTCAATCCAGCACTTACAACTTTGGACCCGCTGCCTTGATCGCGTCGCTCACTTCGAACTTCTTGAAGTTCTCGATGAACAGGCCGGCCAGTGCTTTGGCGGCTTCGTCGTAGGATGGCTTGTCAGCCCAGGTGTTGCGTGGGTTCAGGAGGCCAGTCTCAACGCCCGGTACGGCCACTGGCACGTCGAGGTTGATGGTGTCCAGGTGCTCGGTCTCGGTACCGATCAGCGCGCCGCTCTGGATCGCTGCGATCACTGCACGGGTGGTCGGGATGTTGAAGCGTTTGCCGACACCGTAGCCACCGCCGGTCCAGCCGGTGTTGACCAGGTAGACCTTGGAGCCGAAGCCGCGGATGCGCTTGATCAGCAGCTCAGCGTATTCGCCGGCCGGACGCGGGAAGAACGGTGCGCCGAAGCAGGTGGAGAAGGTCGACTTGATGCCGCTGCCCGAACCCATTTCGGTCGAACCGACCAGCGCGGTGTAACCGGACAGGAAGTGGTAAGCCGCTTGCTCTTCGTTGAGGATCGACACTGGCGGCAGAACGCCGGTCAAGTCGCAGGTCAGGAAGATCACAGCGTTCGGCTCGCCACCGAGGTTCTTCTCGGAACGCTTGGCAACGTGCTCCAGCGGGTACGCGGCGCGGCTGTTCTGGGTCAGGCTGACATCGGCGTAGTCCGCGTGCTTGGCGTCGTCGATAACGACGTTTTCCAGGACCGCGCCGTGCTTGATGGCTTTCCAGATGACCGGCTCGTTCTTCTCGGACAGGTCGATGCACTTGGCATAGCAACCGCCTTCGATGTTGAACACCACGCCCTCGCCCCAGCCGTGCTCGTCGTCACCGATCAGGTAACGGCTTTCGTCGGCGGACAGGGTGGTCTTGCCAGTGCCGGACAGACCGAAGAACAGGGTCACATCGCCTTCTTCACCGATGTTGGCCGCGCAGTGCATTGGCAGCACGTCAGCGGCCGGCAGCAGGAAGTTCTGCACCGAGAACATGGCTTTCTTCATTTCACCGGCGTAACGCATGCCGGCGATCAGCACTTTCTTCTGTGCGAAGTTGATGATCACGCAACCGTCGGAGTTGGTGCCGTCACGCTCTGGTACGCATTCGAAGTTGGCAACGTTCAGCACCTGCCACTCTTCACGACCCGCCGGGTTGTATTGAGCCGGGTTGATGAAAAGGCAACGGCCGAACAGGTTCTGCCAGGCAGTCTGGGTGGTCATCTTCACGGCCAGGTAGTGCTCGGAAGCGGCACCTACATGCACGTGGGAAACGAAATGCTCTTGCGCGTTGTTGAATGCCTCAACACGAGCCCACAGGGCGTCGAATTTGTCGGCCGGGAACTTGCGGTTGATCGGGCCCCAGGCGATAGCGGCCTGGGTGCTTGGCTCTTCAACGATGAAACGGTCGACTGGCGAACGGCCGGTACGGTGACCGGTACGAACAACCAGTGCACCGGTATCGGCAAGCTCGCCTTCACCGCGGTTGAGGGCTTCTTTAACCAGATCATCAACACTCAGATCGGTGTACACGGCGTTATTGGCTTGCGTCATGAGGTTCCCCGTCGGCCAGTGGCCGAGTGCTCCAAACGTTTTTGTAGTAGAAAGTCGTGCACTACTACCGCGAAAAAAGTGGGCCGGATTATGCCAGAAAAGCCCAAAAAGAGTAGGCCCCTCCTGTCGTAACGGCGTTAATCCGGCGGCAGCCAGTGAATTTACCTGCGCTGAACCGTTTTAGTGACGGGTATCTGACGGCGTCTCGACACCCGCGCCGGCGAACAATTGGGTGACATCGGCGGCATCGAACAGGTAGCGCTGGTTACAGAACTGGCAGTCGATCTCGATGTTGCCACCGTGCTCCACGACCAGTTTCTGCGCGTCGTCCTTACCCAGACTGACCAGTGCATTGGCCGAACGTTCGCGAGAGCAGCTGCAGCGGAAGCGCAGTTTTTGCACATCAAACAGACGCACCTGCTCTTCATGATAGAGACGATGGAGCACGGTTTCGTTGTCCAGTCCCAGCAGTTCATCAGCGGTCAAGGTAGTGGCCAGGGCGGTGAGGTGCTGCCAGCTGGCGGCGCGTTCTTCTTCGTCTTTCAGGCGATCGGTGGGCAATTGCTGCAGCAACAGGCCACGGGCACGACGGCCATCGGCACAGAGCTTGATGCGCGTACCGATCTGCTGCGACATGACGAAATAGTTGGTGAAACAGTCGGACAACGTTGCACCGTCAAGATCGACCACGCCCTGGTAACGCTGGCCCTGTCTCGGGTCGATGGTCAGTGTCAACGAGCCATCCGGCATCAAATCGGCCAGGGTTGCATCGGGAGCGATACGGTCCGCGTCGTAACGGGCCAGGCCACGGATGTCGCGCTCGCTGGAGCACTCGATCATCAGCAGCGGGATCGGGCCTTCGGAGCGGGCTTGCAGAATCAGCAAGCCATCGAACTTCAATGTGCCAACCAGCAACGATGCGGCTGCCATCAGCTCGCCGAGCAGTTGCGCGACCGGCTCCGGATAGGCGTGCTTGGCCAGGACTTCAGCGTAGCTGAGCTCCAGCGAAACCATCTCGCCACGGGTGTCGCTGTCATCGAAGATGAAGCGTTGGGTGAAGTCATTATCCGGTAAGTCGGTCATAAGTCTGGTATCTGAAGTGGTGACAATAGTGGTTACAGAATTCGACGCTAGGCCTTGGCTATAGCGTATTGCTGCCTGGTTATGGCTTACAGGCCGGTGGCTGTGTGCGCTTTTCGACGAATGGCACATGCACGGTAGGCCAATTACCTCATATGGCTACGCGCGGGTGCAATTACAAGTCTTGTGCTGATCGATGTGATCGGCGGCCCCGGTCAATCATTCGTTGCTGTCACCACGAAACTTGAACAGATCCCGCCGCTGTTTCTTGCTCGGTTTACCGTCGGTGCTCACGCCCAAGGCTCCCGCCTTTCTTTGCGCCGCGGCCTCTTCGCGCTTGGCGATGCTGGCCTGCGTCTCGGCATATAAGGTCTGCGCCTCGGGCGCACCACGGCGAACGATCGACAACGCCTGGACCACCACCGTGCGCTCATCGAAACCGGTGCGAATCACAAACTCATCGCCGACCCGTGGCTCTTTACCCGGTTTGCAGCGTTCGCCCCGGCAATGCACCTTGCCGCTTTCAATCGCCGCCTTGGCCAAGGCGCGGGTTTTGTAAAAGCGTGCAGCCCATAACCATTTATCGAGGCGGACTTTATCGTCCTCTTCGTTTTTTTGTGCCATGGGATTTCCTCATTCTGAAATATTGGTGAACTGTACTACCGTTTCTGTCGTACCAAGAATTTCACCGTCTCGGATTACAATGCTGACATTCCATAACCTCCCGGGGCGCTGGAAATCCGGGCCGTAGATATCTGTCGCCTTTTAACCATTATTCTGCGTGAATACCGCGAATCTGGCCGCCTGCGGCCACCGCGGTTTCTACCGGTTGAGCAATTTTGAAGACATTTGACCATTTGACCGTTGTCGGTCTGCGCGAGTGGGTGGCACTCCCGGATTTGGGAGTCGCCGGCCTGCGGGCAAAAATCGACACCGGTGCCAGCACCTCCAGCCTGCACGCCACCGACATCGAGACGTTCGACCGCGATGGCGAGCCGTGGGTGCGCTTCACGGCGCACCTGGGCACTGTGGTGCAGTTGCGTCATCGCCGCTGCGAGGCACCGCTGGTGACGAGAAAAACCATTAAAAGCTCTAACGGTCAGGCGCAGGTGCGATATGTGATCAGCACCACCCTGGCCCTCGGTGATCGGGTTTGGCGGGTCGAGTTCACCCTGGCCTGCCGCAAGTCCATGCGATATCGCCTGCTACTCGGCTCCAAAGCCCTGATCGATGGCCAGTTGGTGGTCAATCCGGGCATTAAATATGTACAAGACAAGCCGGTGTTCCCGGTATCTACCTTCTCCACAGGTGTTGCATGAAGATCGCTGTGCTGTCGCGGAACCCGCGTCTGTATTCCACCCGCCGCCTGGTTGAAGCCGGTACTGAACGCGGCCATGAAATGGTGGTGGTCGATACCCTGCGTGCCTACATGAACATCGCGAGCCACAAGCCGCAGATCCACTACCGCGGCAAGCCGCTGGAGGGGTTCGATGCTGTGATCCCACGGATCGGTGCGTCCGTGACCTTTTATGGCTGTGCAGTGCTGCGCCAGTTCGAGATGATGGGGGTCTTTCCGCTCAACGAATCGGTGGCCATTGCCCGTTCACGGGACAAGCTGCGTTCGCTGCAATTGCTGTCCCGTCGCGGGATCGGCTTGCCGGTGACCGGGTTTGCCCACTCCCCCGACGACATTCCCGACCTGATCGAAATGGTCAACGGCGCGCCGTTGGTGATCAAGGTGCTGGAAGGCACCCAAGGCATCGGCGTGGTGCTGTGCGAAACCGCCAAGGCCGCAGAATCTGTGATCGAGGCGTTCATGGGCCTCAAGCAGAACATCATGGTTCAGGAGTACATCAAGGAAGCCGGTGGTGCAGACATTCGCTGCTTCGTCGTCGGTGACAAGGTAATTGCAGCGATGAAGCGTCAGGCCAAGCCCGGCGAATTTCGTTCCAACCTGCATCGCGGCGGCAGCGCGAGCCTGATCAAGATCACACCCGAAGAGCGCATGACAGCATTGCGTGCGGCAAAGGTCATGGGGCTGGCGGTGGCCGGGGTGGATATCCTGCGCTCCAATCACGGGCCGCTGGTGATGGAAGTGAACTCCTCGCCCGGGCTTGAAGGGATTGAGACCACCACCGGGAAGAATGTCGCAGGGATCATCATTGAACATTTGGAGAAGAATGGCGGGCCGAATATGACGCGGACCAAGGGGAAGGGTTAAATCTCCAGTCTTATGGCGGCAGGGAAGCCGCCTTCGCGGGCAAGCCCGCTCCCACAGTGGCCTGGGGTATACCAGGATTCTGTATCCAACTGAAAATCCTGTGGGAGCGGGCTTGCCCGCGAAGAGGCCAGCAGCCTTAACGAAAAAATCAACCTTCTAAACAGCATCCCGCGGCAACAACAACCCCAACGGCAACCGCACTCGCGCTTCCAGGCCACCACCCGAGCGGTTACGCAGTTCAACGTTACCGCCATGCATCGAAGCAATCCGCTTCACGATTGCCAATCCCAACCCGGTGCCTTTGCCACCCCGGGCACGATCACCGCGAGTGAACGGGTTGAAGATCGCTTCCAGTTCCGACGGATCAATACCGGCACCACGGTCCATGACACTCAACACCACATACGGCGCGCTGGTGTCCCCGGATACATACGCCGCCACCTCCACACCGCTGCCGGCATGATGCAGTGCGTTGCCGATCAGGTTGTTCAGCAGTCGCTTCATCGACACACGACGCAACGGAAACGGCTGAATCGGCTCCAGGCGCAGCCGCACTTTCTCTTCATTCTGGTTGTAGGGTGCAGCGACTTCGCGGACCAGGTCGCTCAGGTCAACCTCTTCCACCGACTCGTCGCGCCCGTCGCGAATGAACGCCAGGAACTGATCGAGAATCGCATCCATGTCTTCGATGTCACGCACCATGTCGTCGGTCAGATCGGTGCGATCACCCATCAATTCCAGGGATAAGCGCAAGCGGGTCAACGGCGTACGCAAATCATGGGAAACACCGGCCAGCATCAACTCACGCTCGCGACCGGCCTGCTCGACGTCTTCGGCCATCTGGTTGAAGGCGCGGTAAACCTCGGTCATCTCGCTCGGCGTATCGCTGATTGGCAGGCGCACGCTACGACCCTGGCCGAGTTGCCGCGCGGCATACACCAGACGCTTCAAAGGTTGATTGAGCTGGCTGACGAAGATCCAGGCCGAAGCGGTGGAAAGCAGTCCGATAGCGAGGAACCAGCCCAGCACGTTCCAGATTTTCTGGCCACGCAACGGATGAGGATAAAGCGGTACTTTCAGCCAGCCATCACCCAGGCTTGGTGCCCGAACCCACAGCGCCGGCGGCGAATGCATACGCAGCCGGACTTCAGTGTCGGCCCCCAGTTCCGCCTGCATCTGCCGCTGGTAGATCTCGCTGTAAGGCCAGTGTTGTTCACCTTCCGGCACGCCGGCACCCACCACCCGGATCAAGGTCGCGGCCTCGGCGATCTTGCCGCGGTTTTCTTCATCGGCAGCCCAATAGGCGCGCAGCGTCAGGGCGACACCGTGGCTGTACTGGCGGTCCACCAGCACATCTTCGTTCATCAGCAGATAAACCAGGGTCAGCGCCTTGGAGAAGAGTACGACGATCAGCACCAGCCAAAGGGTGCGGGAGAAGAAACTCTGGGGGAACCAAACGGGGGTTTTCATGGATAACCGTTACATACTTGCAGGAGCGAGCGATGCTCGCATATTGCAGATCGCGAGTCTGCGGGCGTGATCAATTGATCCCTTGCCCGCTGGACCCGCTCCTGCAAATCGCCAATCACTTGGTGGCGGTACCATCCGGAACAAACACGTAACCCACACCCCAGACAGTCTGGATGTAACGCGGTTTGGAGGGATCGGGTTCGATCATCCGGCGCAGACGGGAAATCTGTACATCGATGGAGCGCTCCAGAGCATCCCATTCGCGGCCACGGGCCAGGTTCATCAACTTGTCGCGGGTCAGCGGTTGACGCGCGTTCATCACCAGGGCCTTGAGCACGGCGAATTCACCGGTGGTGAGCATGTGCACTTCTTCGCCGCGCTTGAGCTCGCGGGTGGCCAGGGACAACTCGTAGTCACCGAAGGTCACGCTTTCGTCTTCGCTGCCCGGGGCGCCCGGCACCGGCGCCGACTGGCGACGCAATACCGCCTTGACGCGAGCCATCAGCTCATCCGGGTTGAACGGTTTGGCCAGGTAATCGTCGGCGCCCAGCTCCAGGCCCTTGATGCGGCTCAGCTCGTCGCCCTTGGCGGTGAGCATGATGATCGGAATCTGGTTGTTCGCGTTGCGCAGGCGGCGGCAAGCGGTCAGGCCGTCTTCGCCGGGCAACATCAGGTCAAGGACGACCAGGTTGAACACTTCGCGCGCCAGCAGGCGATCCATTTGCTCGGTGTTCGGTACGGCGCGGGCGCGATAGCCCTTGCTGACGAAAAAACGTTCCAGCAGGCTGCTCAGCCCCGGATCGTCGTCAACGATAAGAATTTTTTCGCCTTCAGCAGTTTGTGCAGTGCTGCTCATTGGATGCTCCTTTGATCTCGGCACGCATTATGGCGTAGCTGCCGTTATACGCACCGTGTGCATTGTTAGCAGATTTTTCCTTCAGCGCCAGAAAACCGGCCACCGCACTGGCAACCCGCGATGCCCCCGAATGCCGTAACGCTGGTTATAATGCGCGGCCTTTTGTGTCAGGCAACATCAGACAGGTACTACAGACGGACGCGATTTATTTTCATCGCGTCAGCAGTAATTGTTCGATTTCACGGGTCAACGCAATGCCTGTTGACCCAGGCAGCGGCGCTGGCCAGGCCGCTCAACCAGACTCGCGATGGCCCTGTTTAGGCGCCTGCGAGCCTGCTTTCACAATTTGTCAGGTGGTTTTATGGACAGCATCAACAGCCGCATCGCCGAGGAACTCGGTGTACGCCCACAACAGGTCGAAGCGGCCGTCGCGCTACTCGATGAAGGCTCTACCGTTCCCTTCATCGCCCGTTACCGGAAAGAAGTGACCGGCAGCCTCGACGATACGCAATTGCGTCATCTGGAAGAGCGCCTGCGCTACCTGCGAGAACTCGACGAACGGCGTATCAGTATCCTTGCCAGCATCGAAGAGCAAGGCAAGCTGACGCCGCAACTGGAACGCGACATCAAGCTCGCCGACACCAAGACTCGTCTCGAAGACTTGTACTTGCCGTACAAGCAGAAACGCCGCACCAAGGGTCAGATCGCCCTGGAAGCCGGCCTCGGCGAACTGGCCGACGGCCTGTTCAACGACCCGTCCCTGAGCCCGGAAACCGAAGCCGCACGCTTCATCGACGCGGAAAAAGGCGTGGCCGATGTGAAGGCTGCCCTCGAGGGCGCCAAGTACATCCTCATGGAGCGCTTCGCCGAAGACGCCGGCCTGCTGGACAAGCTGCGCAACTACCTCAAGCAGGAAGCCACCCTCAGTGCCCGCGTGATTGCCGGCAAGGAAGAGGAAGGCGCCAAGTTCCGCGACTACTTCGAACACGACGAACCGCTCAAAAGCATGCCGTCGCACCGTGCGCTGGCGATTTTCCGTGGCCGCAACGAAGGCATTCTCAGCTCGTCGCTGAAAGTCGGAGACGAATTGCCGGGCACCATGCACCCGTGCGAAGGCATGATCGGCCAGCACGTCGGCATCCAGAACCAGAACCGTGCCGCCGACAAATGGCTGGGCGAAGTGGTGCGCTGGACCTGGAAGGTCAAGCTCTACACCCACCTGGAGACCGATCTGCTAGGCGAGCTGCGCGATGGCGCGGAAACCGAAGCGATCAACGTCTTCGCCCACAACCTGCACGACCTGCTGCTGTCGGCCCCGGCCGGCCCGCGCGCCACCCTGGGCCTCGACCCGGGCCTGCGCACCGGTTGCAAGGTGGCCGTGGTCGACTCCACTGGCAAGTTGCTGGATCACGCCACGGTTTACCCGCACGTGCCGCACAACAAGTGGGACCAGACCCTCGCGATTCTCGCCGCCCTGTGCGCCAAACACTCGGTGGACCTGATCGCCATCGGCAACGGTACCGCCAGCCGTGAGACCGACAAGCTGGCCGCTGAGCTGATCAAAAAATACCCGGCGATGAAGATGACCAAGGTCATGGTTTCCGAGGCCGGCGCATCGGTTTACTCGGCATCGGAACTGGCTTCCAAGGAATTCCCGGACCTCGACGTGTCGATCCGTGGCGCGGTGTCGATTGCCCGTCGCCTGCAAGACCCATTGGCCGAGCTGGTGAAGATCGATCCGAAATCCATCGGCGTCGGCCAGTACCAGCACGACGTGTCGCAGCTGAAACTGGCCCGTGGCCTGGATGCGGTGGTCGAGGACTGCGTGAACGCCGTCGGCGTGGACGTGAACACGGCTTCCGTGGCACTGCTGGCGCGGATCTCCGGCCTCAACGCGACCCTGGCGCAGAACATCGTCAGCCACCGCGATGAGCACGGCGCGTTCAAAACCCGCGCCGCACTGAAGAAAGTCGCACGCCTGGGTGAAAAAACCTTCGAACAGGCCGCCGGATTCCTGCGCGTGATGAACGGCGACAATCCCCTGGACGCCTCCGCGGTGCACCCGGAAGCCTATCCGCTCGTGCAACGTATCGCCGCCGAGACTGATCGCGATATTCGTTCGCTGATTGGCGACAGTGGTTTCCTCAAGCGTCTGGACCCGAAAAAATTCACCGACGAAACCTTCGGTTTGCCAACTGTCACCGACATCCTTCAGGAACTGGATAAGCCGGGGCGCGACCCGCGCCCAGAGTTCAAGACCGCCGAGTTCCAGGAAGGCGTCGAAGATCTCAAGGACCTTGAACTGGGCATGATCCTCGAAGGCGTGGTGACTAACGTGACCAACTTCGGTGCTTTCGTCGACATCGGCGTGCATCAGGACGGTTTGGTACATATCTCCGCACTTTCGGAGAAGTTCATCAAGGATCCTCGCGAAGCGGTGAAGGCCGGCGACGTGGTGAAAGTGAAGGTCATGGAAGTCGACATCCCGCGCAAACGCGTCGGCCTGTCAATGCGCATGAGCGACACCCCGGGCGAGAAAATCGACGGTGCTCGCGGCGCACGTCCGGGGTCGACGCCACGCCAGTCCCAGAACACCGCACCGCGCAAGGAAACCACGGCAGCAGCACCGGGCAACAATGCCATGGCTTCGCTGTTCGCCAATGCCAAGCAGTTGAAGAAACGCTGATGGAGATCCCGGCCGGGCTGACCGAAAGCGCGTTTTTCAAGCTGTTGGGCTGCCGTCTGCACAGCCTGGAAACCGGGGTGGCGCAAGTCGCCCTGGCGCTGGAACCCGAGCTGCGCAATCGCGGCGGCAAGCTGCACGGCGGGGCCTTGTTCAGCCTGGTGGACATTGCCATGGGGCTGGCCTGCTCCAGCACCCACGGCTTTGACCAGCAGAGCGCGACCATCGAGTGCAAGATCAACTACATCCGCGCCGTCTCAGACGGCGAGGTGATGTGCACGGCGCGGGTGATCCACCCGGGTCGCCGCACATTGGTGGTCGAAGCCGATGTGATGCAGGGCGACAAACTGGTCGCAAAAGCACAAGGCACGTTCGCTGTCCTGTAGCTAGTCGTCATCGATTTGAGTTAATTTCAGCGCAATGACCTGTAGGAGCGAGCATGCTCGCGATGGGCGTCAACGATGACGCTGGTAGCCTGACACCCAGCGGTGTTCTCGGGTCCATCGCGAGCATGCTCGCTCCTACAGGGGATCTGTGCAGTTTTTGATCAATCAGCGACAAAAACCAGGCGAAAACGCCAGTTTTAACTTCACCCTTGTAGACCGTCTTGCCCACCCCCATATTGGGGCGACTGACGCGTGAAGGAATCCAACTTGAGCGAACTTCTCAACCGCCGCCTGGCACTGCTCGGCGAGCGCGCTAACCTCTCTCTGCTCGAACAGTGCCTTCACGGCATCGAACGTGAATGCCTGCGCGTGACCGGCGAAGGTCGCCTGGCGCAAACGCCGCACCCGGAAGCATTGGGTTCCGCGCTGACCAACGAACAGATCACCACCGACTATTCCGAGTCGCTGCTGGAGTTCATCACTCCGGCTCTGCCTGACCCGGCGGACACGCTGGCGAGCCTGGACAGCATTCACCGTTTTGCCTACAGCAAGCTCGGCAACGAGTATCTGTGGAGCCCATCGATGCCGTGCCCGTTGCCGGCCGAGGAAGACATCCCGATCGCCTATTACGGCACGTCCAATATCGGGCAGCTCAAGTACGTCTACCGCAAGGGCCTGGCCCTGCGTTACGGCAAGACCATGCAATGCATTGCCGGCATCCACTACAACTTTTCCCTGCCGGAAAAACTCTGGCCGCTGCTCAGGCAGGCCGAAGGCTTTGTCGGCACCGACCGCGATTTTCAATCGTCGTCCTACATCGCGCTGATCCGTAACTTCCGCCGCTACAGCTGGCTGCTGATGTACCTGTTCGGTGCCTCGCCGGCACTGGACGCCGGCTTCCTGCGCGGTCGCCCGCATCAATTGGAGCAACTGGACCCGAACACCCTGTACTTGCCGTACGCCACCAGCCTGCGCATGAGTGACCTGGGTTACCAGAGCAACGCCCAGGCCGGCCTGACGCCGTGCTACAACGATCTGAACAGCTACACCGACAGCCTGCGCAAAGCGGTGGCCACGCCGTATGCGCCATACGTCGAAGTCGGCACCCACCAGGATGGCGAGTGGGTACAACTCAACACCAACATCCTGCAGATCGAAAACGAGTACTACTCCAACATCCGCCCGAAACGCGTGACCTACACCGGCGAGCGTCCTATCCAGGCGCTGGTGGCCCGGGGCATCCAGTACGTTGAAGTGCGCTGCCTGGACATCAACCCGTTCCTGCCGATGGGCATCGACCTTACCGAGTCGCGCTTCCTCGATGCGTTCCTGCTGTACTGCGCGCTCAACGACAGCCCGCTGCTCACCAGCACCAGTTGCGGCAACGCGACTTCGAACTTCCTCAGCGTGGTCAAGGAAGGTCGTCGTCCAGGCCTGCAACTGCAACGGGATGGCCATCCGGTTGACCTGAAGGAATGGGCCGGCGAGTTGCTGGAGAAAATTGCTCCATTGGCCGCGATACTCGACCAGAGTCATGGCGGCGATGCCCACAGCAAGGCGCTGGACGCCCAGATGGCCAAGGTCCAGGACTCGTCCCTGACGCCATCGGCACAGGTATTGGCGGCCATGGCCGAGCACAAGGAGAGCTTTGCCCAGTTCTCCCTGCGCCAGAGCCAGGCCCATGCCGAGTTCTTCCGCAGCGAGCCGTTGGCGCCTGAAGCACAAGCCAGGTTCGAAGAACTGGCGCGTTCATCGCTGGCCCAACAGGTTGAGCTGGAGCAGAACGAAGTCGGTGATTTCGATGTGTTTGTCGGGGCGTACCAGGCGAGCATTCTGGCGATCAGCAACTGACCGCAAGAACAACGCAAAACCTGTAGGAGCTGGCTTGCCAGCGAGGCGGTGTATCTGTCACACCGCGTTGCCTGGTTCGCCGGCAAGCCGGCTCCTACAAAGCACCCCCCAAGAATTTCTCACTCATAAGCTAATTCGAAAAAGTTATTTATTTTTGAGTTTTTAGATCATTTAGTCTCCTTATCACACCGACACTCGGTCGCCTGACAAGGAGCTTTCTGATGAAACTGACCTTCCCTCTACGCTTGCTGGCGGCCGCTTCTTTGGCGACAGCGAGTTTCCTGACCCAAGCGGCCGACGTCACCGTCGCCTACCAGACCACCGTTGACCCGGCGAAAGTCGCCCAGGCTGATGGCGCCTACGAAAAAGCCACCAAGGCCGATATCAGCTGGCGCAAATTCGACAATGGTGCCGATATCATCGCCGCCATCGCCTCCGGCGACGTGCAGATCGGCTACCTCGGTTCCAGCCCTCTGACCGCCGCCATCACTCGCAAAGTCCCGGTGGAAACCTTCCTCATCGCCACCCAGATCGGCGCCGCCGAAGCCCTGGTGGCTCGCGACGGTTCCGGGATCAAGACCCCGCAAGACCTGATCGGCAAGAAGATCGCCGTTCCGTTCGTGTCCACCGGCCACTACAGCCTGCTCGCCGCACTGAAGCACTGGAACATCGCCCCCTCGAAAGTCACCGTACTCAACCTGGCTCCGCCAGCGATCATTGCCGCCTGGAAACGCGGTGACATCGACGCCACTTACGTCTGGGATCCGGCCCTCGGCGTGGCCAAGGAAAACGGCAAGGTACTGATCACCTCTGGCGAGCTGGCCAAATTCGGCGCACCGACCTTCGATGCCTGGATCGTGCGCAAGGACTTCGCCGAGAAGCACCCGGAAATCGTCACCGCGTTCGCCAAAGTGACCCTGGACGCCTACGCCGATTACCGCAAAGATCCGCAAGCCTGGCTCGCCAACCAAGGCAACGTCGACAAGCTGGTAAAACTGTCCGGAGCCAAGGCCAGCGACATTCCGCTGCTGCTGCAAGGCAACGTCTACCCACTGGCGGCTGACCAAGTGATCTCCCTCGGCGCGCCGACCACCAAAGCCATCACCGACACCGCCGCGTTCCTCAAGGAACAGGGCAAGGTCGAAGCCGTGCTGCCGGACTACGCGCCGTACGTCAGCGCCAAGTTCATCACCCACTGATCGGGAGTCAATGCGATGGCTTTGCTACAGCTGGAGCGCATCAGCGCACAGTACCCCGGCAGCCCTACACCTGTGCTGGCGGATATCTCCCTGAGCCTGGGGCCCCGGCAATTGCTGGTCGCCCTTGGCCCGTCCGGCAGTGGCAAGACTTCGCTGTTGAACCTGATTGCCGGTTTCGTCGAGCCCAGCGCCGGGCGCATCACCCTCGACGGCGCGCCCGTCAAAGGCCCGAGTGCCGAGCGCGGCGTGGTGTTCCAGGACGACGCGCTGCTGCCTTGGCAAGACGTGCTGGCCAACGTCGGGTTCGGTCTTGAGCTGGCCGGCATCGCCCGGGACAAGCGCGAGGCCCGCGCCCGGGAAATGCTCGCCCTGGTCGATCTTTCCGGTTTCGAAGACCGCCGCATCTGGCAGCTTTCCGGCGGCCAGAAGCAGCGCGTCGGCCTGGCCCGTGCCCTCGCCGCCGACCCGCGCGTGCTGCTGATGGACGAACCTTTCGGCGCCCTCGACGCTTTCACCCGTGAACAGATGCAGGAGCTATTGCTGCAAGTCTGGCAACGCACCACCAAGCCGGTGTTCCTGATTACCCACGACATCGAAGAAGCCGTGTTCCTCGCCACCGACCTGATTCTGTTGGCGCCGAACCCGGGGCAAATCGTCGAACGCCTGAGTCTCGATTTCGGCCAGCGTTATGCCGCCGGTGAGTCGGCACGGGCGATCAAGTCCGACCCGCGCTTTATCGAAACCCGCGAACACGTACTCGCCAAAGTGTTCTCCCAACGCAGTGCCGCCACGCGGCAGGAGCGCGCATGAGCAGTTACGAAATTCCCGTCGCAGCGATAAAGCCTGGCACTCCAGTGACTGCGGCACGACGCAGCTTGAGCACGCGCTGGATCAGTGTCCTGACACTGGTCGCTCTGATTGTTTTCTGGTGGGCCGTAACGGCAACCGGTTTGATCGAGCCGCTGTTCCTGCCACCACCTTCCGCCGTCCTGCAAAAAGGCTGGCTGCTGGCGACCTCGGGTTACATGGACTCAACCCTGTGGCAGCACCTCGGCGCGAGCCTGGGCCGCATCGGCCTGGGTCTCGGTTTTGCCATTCTCACCGCCGTGCCGGTGGGCATCGCCATCGGCGCCAACCGTATCGCCCGTGGAGTGCTCGATCCGCTGATCGAGTTCTACCGGCCGATTCCACCGTTGGCCTACCTGCCGCTGATCGTGATCTGGTGCGGCATCGGTGAATTGTCGAAAGTGCTGCTGATCTACCTGGCGATTTTCGCCCCGATCGCCATCGCCACTGCGACCGGCGTGCGGACTGTCGACCCGGCGAAATTGCGCGCCGCGCAGTCCTTGGGCGCGACGCGGGCGCAGTTGATTCGCCACGTCATTTTGCCGAGTGCCTTGCCGGACATTCTGACCGGTGTGCGCATCGGCCTCGGCGTAGGCTGGTCGACGCTGGTCGCCGCCGAACTGATCGCCGCCACCAGCGGTTTGGGCTTCATGGTGCAGTCGGCCGCACAGTTCCTGGTCACCGATGTGGTGGTACTGGGGATTCTGGTGATCGCACTGATCGCCTTCGCCATGGAGTTGGGCCTGCGCGCCCTGCAACGCAAACTGGTGCCGTGGCATGGCCAGGCTCACTGATGACTGAACTTCCCCCTGTAGGAGCGAGCTTGCTCGCGATAACAATGTGTCAGGCAACACTACTGTGACTGATTCACCACCATCGCGAGCAAGCTCGCTCCTACAAGAAAGCTCGACCCCGGATTGAAGAGAACCACCATGAGCCACCTGACCATCGCCCCCCTCAGCTCTGCCCTCGGTGCGCAAATCAGCGGCATCGACATCAGTCAGCCGTTGAACGTCGAACAGCGCGATACCATCGAGCAGGCACTGCTCAAGCATCAGGTGCTGTTCTTCCGCAACCAGCCGATCACGCCACAGCAACAGGCGCGATTCGCCGCGAGTTTCGGCGACCTGCACATTCACCCGATCTACCCCAATGTGCCGGAACAACCGGAAGTGCTGATCCTCGACACCGCCGTCACCGATGTTCGCGATAACGCGATCTGGCACACCGACGTGACCTTCCTGCCGACCCCGGCCCTGGGCGCGGTGCTCAGCGCCAAGCTGCTGCCGGAGTTTGGCGGCGACACGTTGTGGGCCAGCGGGATTGCGGCGTATGAAGCCCTGTCGGCGCCGATGAAAACCTTGCTCGAAGGGCTGACCGCCACCCACGACTTCACCCGTTCATTCCCGCTGGAGCGCTATGGCAACACGCCCGAGGCGCTGGCCCAATGGGAAGAAGCACGGCGCAAGAATCCACCGCTGTCACACCCGGTGATCCGCACGCACCCGGTCAGCGGGCGCCGCTCGCTGTTCGTCAATGAAGGCTTCACCTCGAAGATCAACGAACTGTCGGAAACCGAAAGCGAGGCGATTCTGAAGTTTCTGTTTGCCCACGCCACGCGACCTGAATTCACCATTCGCTGGCGCTGGCAGCAGGACGACATCGCGTTCTGGGATAACCGCGTAACCCAGCATTACGCGGTGGATGATTACCGGCCGGCGCGGCGGGTGATGCAGCGGGCGACGGTGTTGGGGGATGTGCCGTTCTTCAGATAGATGACTGCTGCGCAGTCAATCGCTGGCAAGCCAGCTCCTACAAAGACACATACATCCTGTAGGAGCCGGCTTGCCGGCGATGCGATCTGCAGATTACTCAGACGTCGAAGGCTTCTCCCAAAGATTGATCCCGCCCTCCCGGGCAAACCGGTCAATCTCCGCCAGTTCCTGCGCACTGAAGCTCAGGTTCTTCAACGCCCCAACGTTCTCGATGATCTGCTCCGGCCGGCTCGCGCCAATCAATGCCGACGTGACCCGCGGATCGCGCAGGGTCCAGGCCAGCGCCAGTTGCGCCAGGCTCTGGCCACGACGCCGGGCGATTTCGTTGAGTGCCCGCACCTGGGCGATGTTGGCCTCGGACAAGTGCGAGGCCTGCAACGAACCACCACCCGGACGATTGACTCGCGCATCCGTCGGCACGCCGTTGAGATACTTGTCGGTCAGCAATCCCTGCGCCAGCGGCGTAAAGGCAATCACGCCCGTGCCGAGTTCGTCTGTGGTGTCCAGCAAGTCTTTTTCAACCCAGCGATTGAGCAGGTTGTAGGCCGGCTGGTGGATCAGCAACGGGACTTTCCATTCCTTGAGCAACGCGGCCATTTCACGGGTTTTCACCCCGGAATAGGACGAGATGCCGATGTACAACGCCTTGCCCTGTTGTACCGCTGTCGCGAGTGCGCTGGCGGTTTCTTCCAGCGGAGTGTCCGGGTCGAAACGGTGGGAGTAAAAGATGTCGACGTAGTCCACGCCCAGGCGTTGCAGGCTCTGGTCGAGGCTGGCCAGCACGTACTTGCGCGAACCGCCACCCTGTCCGTAAGGACCAGGCCACATGTCCCAACCGGCCTTGCTGGAAATGATCAGTTCGTCACGGTACTGCTTGAAGTCTTCGCGCAGTAAACGGCCGAAGTTGATCTCGGCGCTGCCATACGGCGGGCCGTAGTTGTTGGCCAAGTCGAAATGGTTGATGCCCAGGTCGAACGCCGTGCGCAGTAACGCGCGCTGGGTATCGATCGGCGTGCTGTCGCCGAAGTTGTGCCACAGGCCCAGGGACAGCGCCGGCAGCACCAGCCCACTACGGCCCACGCGGCGATAAGGGATGGAGTCGTAGCGGTTTTCGGCAGCGGTGTAAGTCATCGAATCCTCTCTTGTCTGTCTTGAATCTGGTATCGACTGCTTCGCCAGTCGCCCAGCATACGCCCAGACAAACGCCAAAGAACCTGAGACTCGATTAATTGCTGAAACGTTTCACATATTTTTGATCGACGCGGAAAAATCTGCTGATCAACAGCGCACTTGCGCAATCTGGCTCAGCAGGAACAAAGTCGTCAAAGCAATGAAGAGGCGATACCTATCGCAAGGATGGAGCAAGCCATGCACACCACGATCATCATCACCTTCGGTCTGGTCCTGCTCGCGATGATGCTGTTCATCGGCGAAAAACTCGGCTTCAGCCGTCAGACACTCACCTACAGTTTCGTGATCCTGTGGCTGGCGTTGACAGTGATCAACGGCGCCATCGGCGTGGTGCACGCCAGGCAGTCGTTGAGTACGGAACTGGGGATCGGCACGATGGTGTTCAGCATTCCGGTGGCGGCGCTGGTGTTGTTCATGGTGCTGAGCGCCGAGAACTGAAAAGCCCCGGCGCCCTGCCCGCGATCAACGTACCAGATGCAGGAACTGCATGTGCCGTTCGTACTGGTCGAGGATGTCGTTGATGATCTGTTCCTTGGTGTAACCCACCAGATCGTAGTCCTGGCTGCCCTCGCTCAAATGCACTTCGGCCCGGTAGTAACGGCGATTGTTGAGTTGCTTGGAACCCATGCCGCCGCGGGCAAACGACGGCGTGAAGTAGCCACGCATCTGCACTTGATAAACGAACGGATGCTGATCGCCATGGCCAATTTCCAGGCTGACGCTGTCATTGGCCGGGCCCGGGTGTGTCACTACGTGCAAACCCTTTTCGATGAACACGGCAGACACTTCTTCAATGGCCGGGCGCACCGTCGTATCGAGGAAGCGATAGACCTCATCCCGCGAAGGGAAATGCACCGCCTGGCTCAAGCGCTGACGCCAGCCGCCTTTGCCACGCCGGGACCCCGAGACCGGTGCCAGTGAATGCATCTGCGCAATCCGCTTCTGCGATTCCAGATAAAACGCCTTGTGCAGCCCCCACATCATCAACAGCAAGATCAACGAGAACGGCAGCGAGGTCAGGACCACCGCCGACTTCAACGCATCGATGCTGCCCGAGAACAGCAATGCACTGGTCACCAGCGCAGTCATTGCGCCCCAGAACACTCGCAGCCATTTCGGCCCGTCTTCATCGAGATTGCCGCCTTTGGCGGACAGCGTCGACAGCACCACGGTGCCGGAATCGGCGGAGGTGACGAAAAACACGAAGCTGATGAACACCGTTACCGCGATGACGGTTTTGCTCCACGGGTAGGTTTCCAGCAGCAGGTAGAGCGTCATCGACGGGTTGTCGATGGCCGACATGCCGAGCGCGCTCATGCCATGGTTGAGAACTTGGTCGATGGCGCTGTTACCGAAAATCGACATCCACGCCAGGGTGAAGCCGAGCGGAATCAGCAGCACGCCGAACACAAATTCGCGGATGGTCCGGCCACGGGAAATGCGCGCGATGAACAGGCCCACGAACGGCGACCAGGCAATCCACCAGGCCCAGTAGAACACGGTCCAGCCGCCCAGCCAGTCGCTGGGTTTGTCGTAGGCGTACAGGTCGAAACTCTTCATCGGCAAGGCGCCGAGGTAATCGCCGAGGTTCTGGATCAGGGTGTTGAGCAAGTGCTGCGTGGGGCCGGCGAACAACACGAACAGCAACAGCGCACAGGCCAGCAGCATGTTGATGTCGGACATGACCCGCATGCCCTTGTCGACGCCGGATACGGCAACGATGATCGCCGCCCCCATCATCAAGGTGATCAGGCCGACCTGAATCCAATGGGTGTGGGCGATGCCGAACAGGTAGTCCAGCCCCGAGTTGAGGTGCAACACGCCGAAGCCCATGTCGGCACCGAGGCCGAACACCGTGGCAATGATGCCGAAGCCATCCACCGCATAGCCGATGGGGCCATTGATGCGCTTGCCGATCAGCGGATACAGCGCCGAACGCAAGGCCAGTGGCAGGTTATGCCGGTAGGCAAAGTAGGCCAGCGCCATGCCGACAAAGGCGAACACACCCCAGCCATGCAGGCCCCAGTGCAGAAACAGAATCTGCATCGCCTGGCGCGCAGCATCCGCCGTACCCGCCTCGCCTTGCGGCGGTTGCAGCATGTGGGTCAGGGGTTCGGACACACAGAAGAAAAACAGGGTGATGCTGATCCCCGCGGCGAACAGCATGCCGGCCCAGGACAGATAACTGAATTCGGGCTCGTCGTGGTCGGCACCGAGCTTGATCTTGCCGTAGCCGGACAAGGCGGTGACCACCACGAAGACCAGATAAAGGGTCATCGCCAGCAGGTAATACCAGCCGACCGTGTTGGCCGCCCAGTTTTGCGCCGCCAGCAACCAGGCACCGGCCTGCTCGGGCATGGCGATGACAACGACACCAAACAACAGAATGAAACTTGCCGAGAACCAGAACACCGGCGGATTCATGCGGATCAGACCGCCTGGAGGGATGGACGATGCACTCATGTACGGTGCACCTCGAAGGGTAAAAACGTGGCTGTGGAAATCGGACTCAGCAAAGGCAAGCCTCCTGTTGTGAGCGGGCAGCGAACCGCCGGTTTAACTTGAATGAACGTTCAAGTTAAACATGGATAGGGGGCTAAGGACTAATCGCAGGGCTGGGCGGTAGTTTTCCTACACTAGCTTAAGGAGGGGGATGAGGCGGGATTTTGGGGAGGGCCATTCTCTCGATTCGACGTGAGATCAATCGCTGGCAAGCCAGCTCCTACAGGCATTACATCAACCTTGTAGGAGCTGGCTTGCCAGCGATGGCGGCGTATTGCTCGGCAATAATTTCGCGGCCTTACTTCTGCGCCCCATCATCATGCTGCAGATTCGCCTGGGTCAGGTTGCTGCCCGCCGGCACGCTGCGGGTCAGCCAGACATTGCCGCCGATGGTCGAGCCCTGGCCGATGGTAATCCGCCCCAGAATCGTCGCCCCGGCATAAATCACCACGTCATCCTCGACAATCGGATGCCGCGGCTGGCCCTTCTGCAACTGACCGTCTTCGTCGGCCGGGAAGCGCTTGGCCCCCAAGGTCACCGCCTGATAAATCCGCACGCGCTCGCCGATGATCGCGGTTTCGCCGATCACCACACCAGTACCGTGGTCGATGAAGAAACTGCGGCCGATCTGCGCGCCGGGGTGAATGTCGATGCCGGTGGCCGAGTGGGCGATTTCCGCACTGATCCGCGCCAGCAACGGTAGCCCGGCACGGTACAAATGGTGGGCCAGGCGATGATGAATCACCGCCAGGATCCCCGGGTAGCACAACAGCACTTCATCGACACTGCGCGCCGCCGGGTCGCCGTGATAGGCCGCCAGTACGTCGGTGTCCAACAGGCTGCGCAACCCAGGCAAAGCGAGGGCGAAGTCCTGAATGATCTGGATGGTCTTGGCTTCGACTTCGGTATCGGCCTGGGCACTGTGGCGCGCGGCGTAGCGCAATTCGAGTCGCGCCTGGGCCAACAGCGCATTCAACGCCACATCCAGCGTATGACCGACGTAGAAATCTTCGCTCTCTTCACGCAGGTCAACCGGCCCCAGGCGCATCGGGAACAGCGCACCGCACAAGGCTTCGAGAATCTCTGCCATGGCCGCCCGGGAGGGCAGTTCGCGACCGCCCTGTTCGCCGCTGGCCCGGCCGTTTTGTGCACGCCACTCTTCACGTGCCGTGCGCAGCTGGCTGACGATGGTCTGCAATTGCCAATGGCTGGAACGCTCACTCACGGTAAAAACTCCTCACGGGCGACCGGACTGTCTGGTCGCGCTGACGGCAATTACTTTACGGCAAGGGTCGCAAAGCAAATTAAGAACCAATAGTGCTGTACTCAGTTCGATTGGCTATAAGCGATTGGCGGTTGCCCAGGCTTTGGGGCGTGCCTATAGTCCTGAGATCTTCAACGGCCAGTACGGACCCATGATCAAACAACAGCTCGCCCGCTTTAACCGCCTCGACCTGCTCGGTCAACCCACCGCCCTGGAAAAGCTCGAACGCCTGTCGACCTGGCTGGGTCGCGACGTGTACGTCAAACGCGATGACCTGACGCCGCTGGCGATGGGCGGCAACAAGCTGCGCAAACTCGAATACCTGGCCGCCGATGCGCTGGCCCAGGGTGCCGACACCTTGATCACCGCCGGCGCACTGCAATCGAACCACGTGCGCCAGACTGCCGCCATTGCCGCCAAGCTCGGTCTGGGCTGCGTAGCCCTTCTGGAAAACCCCCTCGGCACCGATGACAGCAATTACACCGGCAATGGCAACCGACTGCTGCTCGATTTGTTCGATGCCAAGGTCGAACTGGTGGAAAACCTCGACAACGCCGACGAACAACTGCAAGCCCTGGCCGGCCGGCTGCGCAGCAACGGCAAGAAGCCGTACCTGGTGCCGATCGGTGGATCCAACGCGCTGGGTGCCCTGGGTTACGTGCGTGCGGGGCTGGAACTGGCCGAACAAATCAAGGACACCGGCCTGACCTTCGCCGCCGTGGTCCTGGCCTCGGGCAGTGCCGGTACCCACAGCGGCCTGGCACTGGCCTTGAGTGAAGTGCTGCCGGATCTGCCAGTGATCGGCGTGACGGTCTCGCGCAGCGATGAAGATCAGCGGCCCAAGGTTCAAGGCCTGGCCGAACGCACCGCCGAGCTGCTGGGCGTGAACCTGCCGGAGGCTTTCAAGGTCGAGCTATGGGATGAGTATTTCGCCCCGCGTTATGGCGAGCCGAATGCCGGAACACTGGCGGCGGTGAAGCTGCTGGCGGGTCAGGAAGGCTTGCTGCTGGACCCGGTCTACACTGGCAAGGCCATGGCGGGCTTGCTGGACGGGATCGGGCGTCAGCGTTTCGATGAGGGCCCGATTATCTTCCTGCACACCGGCGGGGCGCCGGCGCTGTTTGCCTACAAGGATTATCTGTAACCGCATTGGAGCCGTTTCGCTGGCAAGCCAGCGCCTACAGAGTTTGTGTCGCCCTGTAGGAGCTGGCTTGCCAGCGAAAGCAATCGTTCTGGTTACATATACCCTTAAAGCATAACAAATATAAACTTTATTATTTTCCTATCTAACTGCATCATCTTATAGTCACGCCGCAGGCGAATTTGCAGCGAGACGCACACGCTGCTTTAAGGCAGGATAGCGCTGTCGTCAAAATCCCGAATTTGCCAACTTTCCTTAAGCGTCTTCCATAAGAAAACACAGGGGCTTGTCATGAATTTTTCCGCACTACGTCGCAATCTGCTGGTGGGTTCGCTGGGCCTGGCACTGAGCGCCGGCCTGATTGGCCATGCCGTTGCCGGTGAGCAACTGCAAAAAATCAAAGACGCCGGCGTGATCAACGTTGGCCTGGAAGGCACTTACCCACCGTTCAGTTTCGTCGACGCCGACGGCAAACTGGCCGGCTTCGAAGTCGAGTTCTCCGAAGCCCTGGCCAAAGAGCTGGGCGTGAAGGTCAAGCTGCAGCCGACCAAATGGGACGGCATCCTCGCCGCCCTGGAGTCCAAGCGCCTGGACGCGGTAATCAACCAGGTGACCATCTCTGAAGAGCGCAAGAAGAAGTATGACTTCTCCGAGCCGTACACCGTTTCCGGCATTCAGGCGCTGGTGCTGACGAAGAAGGCCGCCGAGCTGAACATCAAGTCCGCCGCTGACCTGTCTGGCAAGAAAGTCGGCGTAGGCCTGGGCACCAACTACGAGCAGTGGGTGAAAGAAAATGTGCCTAAGGCTGACATTCGCACCTACGAAGATGATCCGACCAAGTTCCAGGACCTGCGTGTCGGCCGCATCGACGCCATTCTGATCGACCGCCTGGCCGCGCTGGAATACGCCAAGAAAGCCAAGGACACCACCGCCGCCGGTGATGCGTTCTCCCGTCAGGAAGCCGGCATTGCCCTGCGCAAAGGCGAGCCTGAACTGCTGGCAGCTGTGAACAAAGCCATCGACAAGCTGCGCGCCGACGGTACGCTGAAAAAGCTTTCGGAAAAATACTTCAGCGCTGACGTCACTCAATAATGGAAGAAGCTTTTCAACTCGCACTGGACTCCGTGCCCTTTCTGCTCAAGGGCGCGTACTACACAGTGATCTTGAGCCTGGGCGGGATGTTCTTCGGCCTGGTGATGGGGTTCGGCCTGGCGCTGATGCGCCTGTCGCGCTTCAAACTGGTGAGCTGGATCGCCCGCATCTACGTGTCGTTCTTTCGCGGCACGCCGTTGCTGGTGCAACTGTTCGTGATCTATTACGGCTTGCCGCAGTTGGGTCTGGAACTTGATCCGCTGCCGGCGGCCCTGATCGGCTTCTCGCTGAACATGGCCGCCTACGCCTGTGAAATCCTGCGTGCCGCGATCAGCTCCATCGAGCGCGGCCAGTGGGAAGCTGCTGCCAGCATCGGCATGACCCGTGCGCAAACCCTGCGCCGGGCCATCCTGCCGCAGGCCATGCGCACCGCATTGCCGCCGCTGGGCAACAGCTTCATTTCGCTGGTCAAGGACACGGCGCTGGCCGCTACCATCCAGGTGCCGGAGTTGTTCCGTCAGGCGCAACTGATCACTGCCCGTACCTTCGAAATCTTCACCATGTATCTTGCCGCCGCACTGATCTACTGGGTCCTGGCCACGGTGCTGTCGCACCTGCAGAACCAGTTGGAAGCGCGGGTCAATCGGCACGACCAGGAGTCCTGACCCGATGATTGTCGTGGAAAAACTGACAAAGCAGTTCAAGGGTCAAGTCGTGCTCAACGGCATCGATCTTGAGGTCAAGGAAGGCGAGGTGGTGGCAATCATCGGCCCAAGCGGTTCGGGCAAGACCACCTTCCTGCGCTGCCTGAATTTTCTGGAAGAACCCACCAGCGGCCGGATCAAGGTCGGTGATATCGAGGTCGATACCAGCCGTCCCCTGAACCAGCAGCAGAGCCTGGTGCGGCGTTTGCGCCAGCACGTAGGTTTCGTGTTCCAGAACTTCAACCTGTTCCCCCATCGCACCGCCCTGGAAAACGTCATCGAAGGCCCGATCGTGGTCAAGAAGACCCCACATGCCGACGCCGTTGCCCTGGGTAAAAAACTCTTGGTCAAGGTCGGCCTGGCGGGCAAGGAGGACGCTTACCCGCGTCGCCTCTCCGGTGGCCAGCAACAGCGCGTGGCGATTGCCCGGGCGCTGGCGATGGAGCCCGAAGTGATCCTGTTCGATGAGCCGACCTCGGCCCTCGACCCGGAACTGGTGGGCGAGGTGTTGGCGACCATCCGCGGCCTGGCCGAAGAGAAACGCACCATGGTGATCGTCACCCACGAAATGGGTTTTGCCCGGGACGTGGCTAACCGTGTGGTGTTTTTCGACAAGGGCGTGATCGTCGAGCAAGGCGAAGCGAAGGCGTTGTTTGCCAACCCGAAAGAAGAGCGAACCAAACAGTTCCTGAGCAAGTTCCTGAATAACGGTCACAACTAACAACCCTGCGCAACAATGGTTAACTTCCATGGATGGAAGTGACACCCTTCGAAACACACCCCATTAATACCAAACTAAGCCTATCTATTCGACACACATATCCTGTACGCACACGCGGTACACATATAAGCTTCGCAACAATTAAACAGTGCTAATCCAATCAGGTTTTCCATGGCAGAGCTGTGCCGACGACTTGTACAAAACTGCCTGTATCTCGCCGCTTTCAGCAGATAAATTCGACACACCGATATGGTTTACTTACTTGAGCGCGTAGGAACTTTCTGAATAGCAGCACACACCACACATAACTAATAATTCTCATTGACACCTGATCTTGCTGGCTCTTATCTAGTCTCCTGCCAGCAACACTCATCACGCTTGAATCATTATTTCAACTCGAAGTAATGAATGGTTTTTTTCGCTTCGATTTTTAGTTTTTTGATATTCCAGAAACGGACTTCGTTGCAAGACTTCAAGGAGACTTCATGAAAAGCACCTCGAACAAATCCGGGCTTGCGGCCCCGACCCTGGCGCAATCCAACAAGACCGGCATCAACGTCACTTGCGCGGCGCACCTGCTGATCGAAGTGGCGCCCTACCCTGCCATGGACGCTGGTGACCTGATCGAACTGTTCTGGGACAACTGCTACGTGGCCTCGCGCGTGCTGACGGCCAGCGATGTCGGTCGACCTGTGCAGCTAAGGGTGCCTGAAAGTTTTGTCGCCAACGGCACTTCATGCATTCACTACCGGGTCATGCAAGTTGGCCAGGGACCGGCGATATCAGCCAGCCAAAACGTACAGATCAAACTCGACTGTCCAGGCGGCCAACCCTCCGCGTTGTGCGGCGATGAAAACCAGTGCCTGGCACCGGTGAACATTCCCGAGGCAATTCGCCGTCAGGGGGTCAATCCGAGCCAGGTCAAACGCGGTGTTCCCTTGACCATCGAGCCGTACCTGAACATGGCCGTCGATGACGAAATCACCCTGCGCTGGGGCGATGTGCGCATGGACCTGCCACGACTCGAGCCCGCCGATGTGGGTCAGCCGATCCAGGTCTGGATACCGCCGGCCATCATCCTCGAAGCCGGCGAAGATCTGCGCCTGGAAGTGACCTACTGCATTCTCGACAGGGTGGGCAACAACTCGCGCTGGGCGCCGGCCCGCACGCTGAAGATCGGTTGCGCCAATCCTTATCTGAAAGTCCCCCCGAAAAAAGTGTTCAAGGCAGCCGAATCCCGCAAGCAATGAATACAGGGGTCACTCACAGCCGCGGGATCATCCTTCTATTCATATTCCTAAAAGTTAGTTCATAAAATATTTATACGCGTTTAGGGTATATGCACCGGACCACCGGACATTCTTGTTTTCATGCGCCGCCACAAGCGGCGCTTCCATGAGATGTGAGGTAGGTATGGTCCGGAACACAATCACCCCAGTGCAGATCGCCAGGGCATTGCATGCAGCCAAGGAGCGGCACTGATGTCCAGTCTGGCAGATGCAATCGTCCAGAGTGACCTGGACGTCGCCCCCCTGTTGTTGCCCGCAAAAGTCTTGCGCAACGATGCCCAAGCCATCAAAGCGGCCCACGAGTTGGCGCAAGTCGCTCGCCTGCAAGCAGCCAAACGTGACCAGCAGCGCAAGCTCCCATGGTCTGAAATCGAACAGTTCACCCGCAGCGGCCTGGGCAGCATTTCCATCCCCCGCGAGTACGGTGGCCCGCAGGTTTCGTTCGTCACCCTGGCTGAGGTCTTCGCGATCATTTCCGCCGCCGACCCGGCGCTTGGGCAGATCCCGCAAAACCAGTTCGGCATTCTTAACCTGATCCTCGGCAGTGCCACCGAAACGCAGAAACGACAACTGTTCAAAAGCGTTCTTGATGGCTGGCGCATCGGCAATGCCGGGCCGGAACGCGGCACCAAAAACACCCTGGAACTGAAGGCACGCCTGACCGCCGACGGCGTCCTCAACGGCCAGAAGTTCTATTCCACCGGTGCCCTGTTCGCCCATTGGGTTGCGGTCAAGGCGTTGAATGACGACGGCAGGCAGGTGCTGGCGTTCATCCGTCGTGGCACGCCGGGATTGCGCATCGTCGATGACTGGTCCGGCTTTGGTCAGCGCACCACCGCCAGCGGCACGATTTTGCTCAACAACGTGCGAGTCGACTCCGAACTGGTTGTGGATAACTGGAAGATCAACGACACGCCGAACATTCAGGGTGCCGTCTCCCAACTGATACAAGCGGCCATCGACGCCGGTATCGCCCGAGGCGCCATCGAAGACGCCATCGACTTCGTGAAAACCCGCGCCCGGCCATGGATCGACGCCAAGGTCGAGCGGGCCAGCGATGACCTTTACGTGATCGCCGATATCGGCAAGTTGAAAATCGAATTGCACGCCGCCGAAGCGCTGCTGCGCAAGGCCGGACAGGTGCTTGATCAGGTCAGCGCCGCGCCGCTCACCGCCGAGTCCGCCGCCCGCGCCTCGATTGCCGTGGCCGAAGCCAAGGTGCTGACCACCGAGATTTCGTTGCTGGCCAGTGAAAAGCTGCTCGAACTGGCCGGCAGCCGCGCGACCCTCGCCGAATTCAACCTCGACCGTCACTGGCGCAATGCCCGGGTGCACACCCTGCACGATCCGGTGCGCTGGAAGTATCACGCCATCGGCGCCTATCGCCTTAACGGCACGCTGCCGAATCGGCATTCCTGGATCTGACGACCAGACATCTGGAGAACAACATGACAAATTCTCAGCACGTCGCGGTCATCACCAGCGATGAACAAGCCTTGATCATTGCCAGCGACCTGGCCGAAGATTTCAAACGCGACAGCGCCCTGCGCGACCGCGAGCGCCGCTTGCCACACCCGGAGCTGGAAGTATTTTCCCGCTCGGGCCTGTGGGGCATCAGCGTGCCGAAAGAGTATGGCGGCGCCGGCGTTTCCAACGTCACCCTGGCCAAGGTGATCGCATTGATTGCCCAAGCCGACGGCTCGCTTGGGCAAATCCCGCAAAACCATTTTTATGCCCTTGAAGTGCTGCGGGTGAACGGCAACCACGAGCAGAAAAAACGTCTTTATGCCGAAGTACTGGCCGGCCAGCGCTTCGGCAACGCATTGGCCGAACTCGGCACCAAAACCGCACACGATCGCGTCACAAGCCTGACTCGCGACGGCAGCGGCTATCGCATCAATGGTCGCAAGTTCTACGCCACCGGCGCGATTTACGCCCAGCGCATTCCCACCTCGGTGGTGGATGAAAACGGCGTGCAGCAACTGGCGTTCGCCCCGCGAAACAGCAAGGGCCTGAGCGTGATCGACGACTGGAGCGGCTTCGGTCAGCGCACCACCGGCAGCGGCTCAGTGGTATTTGAAGATGTGTTTGTTGCCGCTGAAGATGTGATCCCCTTTCAAAGCGCCTTCGAGCGCCCGACCCCGGTCGGCCCGCTGGCGCAGATTCTCCATGCCGCCATCGACACCGGCATCGCCCGCGCCGCCTATGAAGATGCGCTGCACTTCGTGCGCACGAAAACCCGGCCGTGGATCGACGCCACCCACGAAAAAGCCACGGACGACCCGCTGACCCTCAAGAGCTTCGGCCACCTGAGCATTCGCCTGCACGCCGCCGAGGCGCTGCTGGAGCGTGCGGGCGAATACCTCGACAAGGCCCAGGCCGACACCCATGCCGAGACCGTCGCAGCTGCGTCGATTGCCGTCGCCGAAGCCCGCGCCATCAGCACAGAAATCTCCCTGGCCGCCGGCAGCACGCTGTTCGAACTGGCCGGCAGCCAGGCGACCTTGATCGAACACAGCCTCGACCGCCACTGGCGCAACGCCCGAGTGCACACCCTGCACGATCCGGTGCGCTGGAAGTACCACGCCGTGGGTAACTACTACCTCAACGATGAAAACCCGCCACTGCGGGGGACCATCTGATGGCTGCCACTAAAAAGAAGATCCTGCTCAACGCGTTCAACATGAACTGCATCGGGCACATCAACCATGGCCTGTGGACCCATCCACGGGACACATCAACCCGATACAACACCATCGAATACTGGACCGAACTGGCGCAACTGCTGGAGCGCGGGCTGTTCGACGGCCTGTTCATCGCCGACATCGTCGGGGTCTACGACGTCTATCAGAACTCGGTGGACGTGCCGCTCAAAGAGTCGATCCAGTTGCCGGTCAACGACCCGCTGCTGCTCGTGTCGGCCATGGCCGCGGTGACGAAAAACCTCGGTTTCGGCCTGACCGCCAACCTCACCTACGAAGCGCCATATCTGTTCGCCCGTCGCCTGTCGACCCTGGATCACCTGAGCCGTGGCCGGGTTGGCTGGAACATCGTCACCGGCTACCTCGACAGTGCAGCCAAGTCCATGGGCCTGAGCGAACAGGTCGAACACGACCGTCGCTACGACCAGGCCGACGAGTACCTGGAGGTGCTCTACAAACTCTGGGAAGGCAGTTGGGAAAACGGCGCGGTGCTGAACGACCGACAGCAGCGGATCTACGCGCAGCCTGAGAAAGTGCACAAGGTCGAGCACAAAGGCGAGTTCTATCAGGTCGAGGGCTATCACCTCTGTGAACCCTCACCGCAGCGCACGCCGGTGCTGTTCCAGGCCGGCAGCTCGGATCGTGGCTTGCTGTTCGCCGGGCGCCATGCCGAGTGCGTGTTCATCAGCGGCCAGACCAAGGCATCGACCAAGGCGCAGGTGGACAAGGTGCGCGCCAGCGCCGTCGCCGCCGGACGCAACTCCGAGGACATCAAGGTGTTCATGGGCCTGAATGTGATCGTCGGCGCCACCGAAGACCTGGCCTGGGCCAAGCACGCCGAATACCTGAGCTACGCCAACGCCGAAGCCGGCGTGGCGCATTTTTCGGCGTCTACCGGGATTGATTTTTCCCAGTACGACATCGACGAACCGATCCAGTACGTGAAGAGCAACGCGATCCAGTCCGCCACCAAACACCTGCAAAACAACGACTGGACCCGACGCAAATTGCTCGAGCAACACGCTCTCGGCGGGCGTTACATCACTGTAGTGGGCTCCCCGGAACAGGTGGCCGATGAGCTGGAATCGTGGATCGCCGAAACCGGGCTGGATGGCTTCAACCTGACCCGCATCGTCACGCCGGAAAGCTATGAGGATTTCATTGAGCTGGTGATCCCCGAGCTGCAACGGCGGGGATCGTACAAGACTGCGTACGACAACGGCACCTTGCGCGAAAAGCTGTTTCGCGAGGAAGCGCATTTGCCTGAGCAACATACCGGGTCGGCTTACCGACGCTAAAAGCTTCGCTGGCAAGCCAGCTCCTACAGAGAGGGTTGCGATCTTCTGTAGGAGCTGGCTTGCCAGCGAAGAGGCCCGCCCCAACACCACAAATTTTCTGCACTGACTGGATAACTCATCATGAAAAAGCACTACCTCTCTCACCCAGTCAAAGCACTGGCCCTGGCCCTCGGCCTGTTCAGCTCGGTGACGTTCGCCGCCGACGCGCCGCTGAAAATCGGCACCACCGCCGCCTTCGCCATTCCCCTGGAAGCGGCCGTCGACGAGGCCTCCAAACAAGGCCTGAAAGTCGAGCTGGTGGAATTCACCGACTGGATCGCGCCGAACGTCAGCCTCGCCGCCGGCGACATCGACGTGAACTACTTCCAGCACATCCCGTTCCTGGAAAACGCCAAGGCCGCTTCGGGTTTCGACCTGGTGCCTTTCGCACCGGGAATCATCAACAACGTCGGCCTCTATTCGAAAAAATACAAAAGCTTCGACGAACTGCCGCAAGGCGCCAGCGTGGCCATCGCCAACGACCCGATCAACAGCGGTCGTGGCTTGCAGCTGCTGGCCAAGGCCGGGCTGATCACCCTCAAGCCCGGCGTCGGCTACAAGGCCACCGAAGAAGACATCATCGCCAACCCGAAGCACATCAAGATCCTCCAGGTCGAAGCCGTGCAACTGGTGCGTGCCTATGACGATGCCGATCTGGTGCAGGGCTACCCGGCCTACATTCGCTTGTCGAAAACCTTCGATGCGGGCTCCGCGCTGCTGTTCGACGGCCTCGATCACAAGGAGTACGTGATTCAGTTCGTGATCCAGCCCAAGAGCAAAACCGACCCGCGCCTGATCAAGTTCGTCGACATCTACCAGCACTCACCCGCTGTGCGCGCCGCGCTGGATAAAGCTCACGGCAAGCTGTACCAAGCCGGCTGGGAAAGCTGAGCATGACCGCCGCCATCCAACGGCGACTGGAGATTCCAGAGCCGCAAAGTGCTGAGCGCACAGAGCTGCATCCCGAGCTAAACCATGCCCACGTCCGCTTCATCGGCCTGGGCAAAACCTACAACGGCCAGCAAGGGCCGGTGGCTGCCCTGCACGGCATCGACCTGGCGATCCAGCGCGGCGAAGTGTTCGGCATCATCGGCCGCAGCGGCGCCGGCAAGTCGTCGCTGATCCGTACCATCAATCGCCTGGAACAACCGAGCAGCGGTCGGGTGCTGATCGATCAGGTGGACATCGGCGAGTTCGACGAAGACCGCCTGGTGGCGCTGCGGCGGCGCATTGGCATGATCTTCCAGCACTTCAATCTGATGTCGGCCAAGACCGTTTGGCAGAATGTCGAGCTACCGCTGAAAGTCGCTGGCGTGCCCAAGGAACAACGCGAGCAAAAGGTCCGTGAACTGCTGGAACTGGTCGGCTTGCAGGCCAAACACAAGGCTTACCCGGCGCAGTTGTCCGGCGGGCAGAAACAACGCGTGGGCATTGCCCGGGCGCTGGTGCATGACCCGCAAATCCTGCTGTGCGACGAAGCCACCTCGGCACTGGACCCGGAGACCACGCAATCGATCCTCGGCCTGCTGCGCGAGATCAATCGGCGCTTGGGCCTGACCATCGTTTTGATCACTCACGAGATGGCGGTGATTCGCGAGATCTGTGATCGGGTGGTCGTGCTCGAACACGGCCGCATCGTCGAACAAGGCCCGGTGTGGGAAGTCTTCGGCAGTCCGCAACATGAGGTCAGCAAGACGCTGCTGGCGCCTTTGCAACACGCCTTGCCGCCAGAGCTGCAAAGCCGTCTGTTGGCGCAAGCGACATCCGCCGATGCCGCCGTGGTCCTGCGCTTGCAGTTCACCGGCAGCCAGCGCGACGAACCGGACCTGGCAGCATTGTTCAGCGCGCTCGGCGGCCGAGTGCGCTTGCTGCAAGGCGGCGTGGAACGGATTCAGGGGCATGCGCTTGGGCAACTGCTGCTGGCGGTGACGGGCTCCCCCCTTGGTGCCGAAGAATTGCGTCAGCGCGCCGGCCAATGGGCGCAACAGGTGGAGGTACTGGGTTATGTGGTTTGATCGCTTGCTGCAGGGGTTTATCGACACGTTCCTGATGGTCGGCGTGTCGTCGTTGATCGCGCTGTTGGCGGGCATTCCGCTGGCCGTGATCCTGGTCACCAGTTCCAAGGGCGGCATCTACGAAGCCCCGGCGCTGAACCGCGCGTTGGGCGCATTCGTGAACTTGTTCCGCTCGGTGCCTTTCCTGATCCTGATGGTCGCTTTGATTCCGTTCACCCGGCTCATCGTCGGCACCACTTACGGCGTATGGGCCGCTGTGGTGCCGCTGACCATCGCGGCTACGCCTTTCTTTGCGCGTATTGCCGAGGTGAGCTTGCGCGAGGTCGACCACGGCTTGATCGAAGCGGCGCAAGCCATGGGCTGCCGGCGCTGGCACATCGTCTGGCATGTGTTGCTGCCAGAAGCGCTGCCCGGGATTGTCGGCGGGTTCACTATTACGCTGGTGACGATGATCAACTCCTCCGCCATGGCCGGGGCGATTGGTGCGGGTGGGTTGGGGGACATTGCGTATCGGTATGGGTATCAGCGGTTTGATAGCCAGATCATGTTGACGGTGATTGTGCTGCTGGTGGCGTTGGTGGCGGTGATTCAGCTGGGTGGGGATCGGTTGGCGCGGGGGTTGAATAAACGCTAACTCTGTAGGAGCGAGCTAGCTCGCGATGGAGGTCAACGATAACGCGGGGAACCTGATTCCCCGTGGCGCCCTCAGGTTTTTCGCGAGCAAGCTCGCTCCTACAGGAGTGGCGATACTGGCGATATTTCGTACAAAGAAATCAGCGTTTCCGAAGGCCCGTTCCCTTTCCTTTGCAGGACGTTTCCTAGATCATTTCGCTCGCTTGCGCCTGCCAAATCCGGTGGCTAGTCTCGGTCCGTCACTGCTTATCAGTGATCGGGTTTAGTAGCCCGGAACAATAGGCGCATAGCGATTCCATGCTCATGTCCGGCGATTTGCCGCATGCAGAATATGGTGGCTGTGCGTGGGGCATCTTCGGATGCACCGGTTTTCCTATTGACCGGCCTACTAACCTGCGTACAGCCGCCACCCAATCGTTTAGTAGGCGATACGTGATGGCTCCCATGCAGCAATAGGAGTAACACTCATGGAACAATCCGTACCCGATCCACCTCCGGAAACATCCACCAACGAAACCAGGGATCGATCAGCGCTCTACCGTGCGATTGATTTTTACCTGACCGGCGATCAACCCACCCGCCCCGATGAACTGCGCTTCTACAACGTCAGCAAAGACGTGAGCTTTGAAGACACCCAGCTCTATGTTGCCGATCTGCTGCGCTGTGCCTCGGTCAATGCCTACCAATGTGGCGATCAACTCAAGGGGGCTGATCGTGCGATGGTGTACTCGATCTGGCATTTGCTGGAGATTGCCAAGGCGATGGTGGATCACTCCATTGAATGCCTGGGGATGAAAAAGGGCTGACATTTCCTGTGTTTTTTAGATAGCCATCGCGGGCAAGCCCGCTCCCACAGGTACCGCGGTGTTTGGACCAGCACGCTGTCCTGTGGGAGCTGGCTTGCCCGCGATGGGCTGCGCAGCAGCCCCCGGCGCCATGGCGTATATTCGGTGAATCCCAATTGCCTGCGCAGCCGACCATGAAGCAAACACCCGACGAACTCGAACAGATCACCTCCACGACCCTCGGTCATTACAACGCAGTCGCCGAAGACTTCCGTGAAGGAACCCGCGATCACGACGTCAGCCAGAACATCGATGCGCTGTTGCGCCACATTCAGAGCGAGGCGCCGTTCGACATTCTCGATTTTGGCTGTGGGCCGGGCCGGGATTTGCAGACGTTCACCCGCATGGGCCACAAGGCGGTCGGCCTCGACGGTTCGGAAAAACTCGCGCAGTTGGCCCGTGAGGACAGTGGTTGCGAGGTCTGGCAGCAGGACTTCCTGAAGCTCGATCTGCCGGCCGAACGCTTCGACGGAATCTTTGCCAATGCGGCGCTGTTTCATGTGCCGCGTCAGGAACTGCCACGGGTGTTGAAGCAGCTGTGGGGAGCGTTGAAACCGGGTGGCGTGTTGTTCAGCTCCAATCCCCGTGGCGAGAATCAGGAAGGCTGGAACGGGCCGCGTTATGGGTCGTACCACGATCTGGCGGCCTGGCAGCAATTGTTGATCGAGGCGGGGTTTGTCGAGCTTGAGCATTACTACCGGCCGGCAGGGCTGCCGCGGGAGCAGCAGCCTTGGTTGGCGAGTGTCTGGCGCAAGGTGTAAAGCCTGCAGGTTTGCGGTGGTTGTGCTGACGTCTTCGCTGGCAAGCCCGCTCCCACAGGGATTGTGCTGGACCCTGTGGGAGCGGGCTTGCCAGCGATGAGCGCGCAGCGCTCGCCTTTACTGCGCCGCTTTCTTCGGCTCGCGAATCTTGTACCAGGCCACATACAGCGCCGGCAAAAACAGCAGCGTCAGCAAGGTGGCGATGACGATCCCGCCGATCATTGCGTAGGCCATCGGCCCCCAGAACACTTCCCGGGCAATCGGGATCATCCCCATGCTCGCCGCCGCCGCGGTCAGCAGGATCGGCCGACGTCGATGTTCGGTGGCCTGCACCACCGCGTCCCATGGCGTATAGCCCTTCTGTTCGTACTCCTCGATCTGGGTCACCAGGATCACCGAGTTACGGATGATGATACCGATAAGCGCCAGAATCCCGAGGATCGCCACGAAGCCCATGGGCGTACCTGTAGGCACCAACGCAAGTACCACGCCGATCAGCCCCAGCGGCGCGACGCTGGCCACCAGGAACAGCTTCTGTACGCTGTGCAGCTGGATCATCAGGAAGGTCGCCATCAAAAACAGCATCAGCGGCACAACCTTGGCAATCGGCCCCTGGGCCTTGCCGCTTTCCTCCACCGTACCACCGGTGGCGACCTTGTAGCCCGCCGGCAATTTGGCAGCGAAATCGTCGATGGACGGCTTGAGAATTCTCACAAGGTCGGTCGGCTGGATCTCGTCGCGTATCGCCGCCTTGATGGTGATGGTCGGCAGGCGATCGCGACGCCACACCAGCGGCTGCTCCAGTTCGTAGCGCACCGTGGCGAACGCCAGCAGTGGAATCGACGTGCCGCCAGGTGTGACGATTTGCAGGTTCTGCAGGGTTTCCGGCGTTCCGCGCTCGGAATCCACCGCACGCCCGACCACGTTGATCAGATAGATGTCGTCGTCTACCTGGGTCACCGACTGGCCGCTGACGATGCCGTTCATCAGGTTGGCCACATCCTCGGAAGACAGCCCCAACTGCCGCGCCTTGTCCTGGGCGATGTCGATGCGCAACACTTTGCCCGGCTCGTTCCAGTCGTAGATGATCTCGCCAATGTGCGGGTTCTTGTCCAGCTCGGTGGCCAGGTCGATGGCATGTCGGCGCACCTGATCGATGTCTTTGCCGCTGACCCGGTACTGGATCGGACGCCCTACCGGCGGGCCCATTTCCAGTGCCTGGACATAACTGCCGATGCCGACGAAGTCGTTGCGCAAGCGCTCGCGAAGCTTCTGCATCATGGCCTCGCGGCTATGGCCTTTGCTGACGATCACCAACTGCGCGTAGAACGGGTTTTGCAGTTGCTGGTCCAGTGGCAGATAGAAGCGGATGGCGCCCTGACCGACATAAGTGCTCCAGCGCACGATGTCCGGATCGTCCTTGAGCGTGGCCTCGAGTCGATCGACGGCCCGGCGGGTTTCGTCGAGCGAGGCGTTTTGCGGCAGGTTCAGATCCACCAGGATCTCCGGTCGATCCGAAGACGGGAAGAACTGGTTCTGCACGTAGCGCATGCCAAACACCGCCAGTACAAAGCACAGTACGGTGATGCCAATGGCCCACCAGCGATTGCGCATGCACCACAGCAGCCCGCCGTTGAACGCCTTGCCGATACGCCCGGGTTCGCCTTCATGGGGTTTCACGTTGGTGCTGAGGATGTGCACGCCGATCACCGGCGCAAACAGAACTGCCACCACCCATGACACCAGCATCGCACAGGCAATCACCGCAAACAGGGTGTAGGTGTACTCGCCGGCAGAGCTGGCGTTCAAGCCGATCGGCACGAAGCCCGCCACCGTGACCAGCGTACCGGTGAGCATCGGGAACGCGGTGGAGGTGTAGGCGAAGGTCGCCGCCTGCTCCTTGGTTTCGCCCAATTCCAGGCGCGTGACCATCATCTCCACGGTGATCATCGCATCGTCCACCAGCAGGCCGAGGGCGATGATCAGTGCACCGAGGGAAATCCGCTGCATGGTGATGCCGCTGTATTCCATGAACACGAACACCATCGCCAGCACCAGCGGGATCGAGCACGCCACCACCAGACCGGCGCGCACGCCAAGGCTGACGAAGCTGACCAGCAGCACGATCACCACCGCCTCGAACAACGCGCTGGTAAAGCCACCGACGGCCTCTTCCACCACCACGGCCTGGTCGGAGACGTTGTAGATGCCGACACCGACCGGCAGGTCGGCGGTCAACTCGTCGATACGGGTATGCAGGGCCTTGCCGAACGCCTGGACGTTGCCACCCTTCTGCATGGCGATCGCCAGGCCGATGGCCGGCTTGCCGTTGAAGCGGAATTCCGGCGAGGCCGGATCGACGTAGCCGCGGCTGATTTCGGCGATGTCGGCCAGACGATAGAAACGGTCGTTGAGCTTGAGGTTGACCTCGGCCAGGTCTTTCTCCGAAGCGAATTGCCCCGAGGTCCGCACCGAAATCCGCTCCGGCCCGGCCTCGATGACACCTGCCGGGGTCACGGCGTTCTGGGTTTGCAGGCTCTGCACCACCTGACGCTGATCAATGCCCAGCGCGGCGAGTTTGCGCGTGGAGAAGTTCAGGTACAGCACTTCGTCCTGCTGGCCGACCATCTCGATCTTGCCCAGCCCCGGAACGCCGCGAATTTCCATGCGGGCCTGTTCCACGTAGTCGCGCAACTGACGCATGGTCAGGCCGTCGGCGGTAAAGGCGTAGATCGACCCGAAGACGTCACCGAACTCGTCGTTGAACGACGGCCCCTGTATGCCTTGTGGGAACTGGTATTTGATGTCGTTGATCTTCTTGCGCACCTGGTACCAGATTTCCGGGATGTCCTTGGCACTGGTGGTGTCGCGCAGGTACACGTACACCGTGGACTCACCGGGGCGCGTGTAGCTTTTCACATAGTCGAGGGAGTCGAGTTCTTCGAGCTTTTTCTCGATCCGGTCGGTGATCTGCTCGAGGGTTTCCTCCTGGGTCGCCCCCGGCCATTTGCTCTGGATCACCATGGTCTTGATGGTGAACGAGGGGTCTTCTTCACGCCCAAGGTTGAAGTACGAGAACACCCCCATCAGCAACGCGACGAACATCAGATACCAGATGAACGACTGATGCTTGAGGGCCCATTCCGAGAGGTTGAAAGGCCCTTTCATTGACTGTCCTCGTCGAATTTCACTGGTTGCCCCGGTTTGAGGCTGTTGACACCGGCACTGACCACTCGCTCGCCGTTCTTCACGCCGCCAGCCAGCACCACGGTGTTGCCGGTGCGGCTGATCACGGTGATGTCACGGGGGGAGACGGTTTTACTCTGTGCATCAATCACCCAGATGCGTGGTTTGCCATCGACCTCCTGGAGCGCGGTGACAGGCAATTCGATGCGCGGCTTGATCGCCGAGCTCAAGGTGACGCTGATTGCCGTCCCCAGACGAAAGCCGGCTGGCGTTTCGGCCAGCGTCAGGCGAGCACGACGGGTGCGTGTGGCGCTTTGAGCCTGAGGTTCGATTTCGCGGATGACCGCCGTGGTGTTGATGCTCGGTTCAAGTTGCACAGCGACCAGGAACACCACATCTTTGGGCAATTGATCGACCAGGGTATCGGGCAGGTCGATCACCGCTTCCTTGATGTCCGGTTGCGCCAGGGTCACCACTGGCTGACCGGCCGTGACCACTTGCCCGGCCTCGGCACTCCACGCGGTGACCACGGCTTTATGATCGGCGCGCAACTCGGTGTAGCCCAGTTGGTCCTTGCTCTGGTTGACGGCGGCCCGGGCCTGATCGAGGGAGGCCTGGGTGGTTTTCAGGTCGGTGTTGGCCGCGTCGAGTTGCGCTTGCGCACCAACCCCGCGGTCAAACAAGGCTTGCTGACGCTGGGCAGTGGCCTTGGCGTTGATCAGTTGCGCCTGGATTTTCGACAGATCGCCCTGAGCCGAGCGTAATTGGTTCTGCTGATCTGAAGGATCGAGGGTGGCCAGCAACGTGCCCTTCTCGACCTCTGTACCGACATCGACGTTACGGTTGGCGATTCGCCCTCCCACGCGGAACCCGGTATTGCTTTCATAACGTGCCTGGATACTGCCGGCGAAGCGGCCCAGGTCTTCTTCGTTCAAGGTCTGAACCTTGATCGACAGCACCGGCCGTACCGGTGCCGGAGGCGGTTCGCTTTTGGAACAGGCGCTCAGCACCAGCCCGATGGACAACGCCCATAAAGGCTTCATGGCTTGGCTCCCCAGGTCAGATCCTTGTAGGTGTTTTCGGCAATCTCGACTTCCATGTCCGGGTGCAACAGCTGCCCGCCCGCGACGATGACTTTGTCCCCTTCCTTCAACCCGTCGCTGATGATGACCTTGCCAGTCAGGTAGCGGCCGACCGTCACCGAATGCAACTGGGCCTTGCCCTTGTCGTCGACAATCCAGACCGCAGGTTTACTGATGTTTTTGGTCAGCGCCGACCACGGCAGCTCGATGGCCGCCTTGCCCGAACCCCTGGCCGTGGCACTCACCACCGAGCCCAATTGCATGCCTTCTGGCAATCTGTCGAGACCGACCTTGACCTGCACGGTGCCGGATTGCGCCGACACCGACGGGGTGACTTCACGTACGGTGCCAGTGGTTTTGATGGCGGGATTGTCGACCAGACTCAGGACAATGGTTTGATCCTTAGGCTTATGGGCCAACAGCGATTCATAGACGTTGAACACGGCATCCCGGTCGCCGTCCCGGGCCAGGCTGAAGACCGGCATCGTCGCCTGCACCACCTGGCCGACTTCTGCCTGGCGTGCGGTAATGATCCCCGGCGCATCGGCGATAAGCGCCGTATAGCTCAACTGATCCCTGGCATTGGCGAACTGCGCCTGGGCAGCGCTCAAGGCGCTCTGGCTGCTGTTCAAGGCAGCCTGGGCCGAGTCGTATTCGCTCTGGCTGGTGTAGCCCTTGGGCAGGAGTTTTTGCTGACGTACGAACGCCGCCGCACTCTGCTTCACCCGCGCCTGCTCGGCGAGCACTTGCGCCTGGGCAGAGTCGACACTGGTCTGCAGATCCTTGGGGTCGAGCCGGGCGAGCACTTGCTTGGCGGTCACGCGATCACCGACGTCAACCGAGCGCTGGATGATCTTGCCGCCCACCCGGAAAGACAACTCTGTCTGTACCCGTGCCTGGATATCGCCGGTGAGGGTGACCGAGGCTGCGTAATCCGTTGGCTTGACGACTTGTACGAACACCCGTGGCAGGTATTCCTGCACGGGTTTTTTCTCCTCGCACGCCGTTAGCAGGGTGACGACACTCAAGGCCATTAGTACTTTCAGTCCGGGAACCGCCATGCAAACTCCTTGGCCTTTTTTATGGACAACTCGACAGAGAGCTTAGAACAGGATTCCAACCTTGCACGGGCGTCTTATGAAGAAAAAATTCACACCGCTTTACCCCTGAAACACTTGCCATAGACGCCTGCGCATGCCTGACAATGAGCCCCGGTCGACCCTCTCAGGAACCCACATGCTCAACACGCTCGCGGTGGCCAATTACCGCTCGATCAACAAACTGGTGATCCCGCTGGGCCGACTGAATCTGATCACCGGGCCCAACGGCAGCGGCAAATCCAACCTGTACCGTGCGTTGCGCCTGTTGGCGGAAACCGCTCACGGTGGGGTGGTCAATGCGCTCGCCCGCGAAGGCGGGCTGGATTCAACCTTCTGGGCCGGTCCGGAAACCCTCTCCCGGCGCATGCGCACCGGCGAAGTCGCCATCGAGCCCAGCGTGCGCCAAGGCGTCAAACGCCTGCGCCTGGGGTTTGCGGGAGAGGATTTCGGCTACTCGATCAGCCTCGGCCTGCCCGATTCCAATGGCCATTTCATGCTGCCCGGGCGCAGCACGCCGATACCGTCTTATTTCAGCCTCGACCCGCAGATCAAACGGGAATGCCTGTGGGCAGGCGCGTTCTATCGACCGGCCAGTCTGCTGGTCGATCGTGACGGCCCGATGATCCGTGCCCGCGCCGATCGGCGCTGGGACGTGCTGGCGCAGCACACGCCGACGTTCGACAGCCTGTTCGATCAGGTCGGCAGCCTGCGCAGCTCTCCGGAAGTGCTGGAGATGCGCGAGTTCATTCGCCGCTGGCGCTTTTACGATCATTTTCGCAGCGATGCCGACGCCCCGGCGCGTCAACCGCAACTGGGCACCCGCACGCCGGTGCTGCATCACGACGGGCGCGATCTGGCGGCGGCCTTGCAGACGATCATCGAAATTGGTGATCCCGAGGCATTGCGGACTGCCATCAGCGACGCGTTTCCCGGTGCACGACTGCACATTGAACCGCTGCCGGGTGGGCGCTTCGCCATCGAGTTCTTTCAGGAAGGCTTGTTGCGGCCGCTGTCGGCCGCCGAGTTGTCGGACGGAACGTTGCGTTACCTGCTGTTGGTCGCGGCGCTGCTGACGCCACGGCCGCCGACACTGATGGTGCTGAACGAGCCGGAGACCAGCCTGCATCCCGACCTGTTGCCGGCGCTGGCGCGCTTGATCATCCGCGCCTCCGAACAGTGCCAGGTGTGGGTGGTGTCCCATGCCCGGCGCTTGATTTCGGCCTTGCAGCAGGACCCCGACTGCAACTGCATCGTGCTGGAGAAAAATCTTGGCCAGACCGCCATTGTCGGCCAACGCATGCTGGATGAACCCGCATGGTATTGGCCGGATTGAACGACACGTGATTTGCCGGGACGATGGAAGACGTCTATTTTCCCTTGCGCTGCAGGAAGGATCTTTTTTTCGAAACACAGCTCCAAGGACGGAACACTTTTGGCCAGACGCCCGGCCAAAACCTCACAAGGACGAGAACATGGCAGACGTACAACCGCCACAACGGCTGGATCCGCAGGACATTCTGAAACTCTTGATAGCCTTGCGCAGGGCTTTGGAGGCCAAGGTAACCTGACCTGACCTGACCTGACCTGACCTGACCTGACCTGACCTGACTAGGACAGGCTCGCACATGCATTGTGCACACGCAAAAAAAACGCCGACGCTATTGCCAGCCGTCGGCGTTTGAAACCTTGAAGGGGTTTACGTCTCGAATCAGAACGCCGGCAGTACCGCACCGCTGTACTTCTTCTCGATGAAGGCTTTCACTTCCGGGCTGGTCAGGGCCTTGGCCAGTTTCTGGATGGCAACGCTGTCCTTGTTGTCCGGACGGGCCACCAGGAAGTTCACGTAAGGCGAATCGGCGCCTTCGATCACCAGTGCGTCTTTAGCCGGGTTCAGACCCGCTTCCAGCGCGTAGTTGGTGTTGATCATGTCCAGGTCAACCTGATCCAGCACGCGCGGCAGCATGGCCGATTCAAGCTCCTTGAACTTGAAGTTGTGCGGGTTTTTGGCGATGTCTTTCGGCGTGGCCAAGGCGTTTTTCGGGTCTTTGAGCTCGATCAGGCCTGCCTTCTGCAGCAGGATCAGGGCACGGCCGCTGTTGCTGCCTTCGTTCGGGATGGCAATGGTCGCGCCATCTTTCAGCTCAGCCAGGGTTTTGACTTTCTTCGAGTAGCCGCCGAAGGGTTCGACGTGCACACCGATCACGGTTTCCAGGTGAGTGCCTTTGCCTTCGTTGAAGCTCTTGAGGTACGGCAGGGTCTGGAAGTAGTTGGCGTCCAGGCGCTTCTGGTCGACCTGCACGTTCGGCTGAACGTAGTCGGTGAAAACTTTGATTTCCAGGTCCACGCCTTCTTTGGCGAGGGTTGGCTTGATCAGCTCGAGAATCTCGGCGTGTGGAATCGGGGTTGCCGCAACCACCAGTTTCTCGCCAGCCTGGGCCAGGCCCGCGGTCAGGGCAGCCGCCAGTGCGGTGAACAACAGAACCTTTTTCATGCAGTGTCCTTATCGAAAATCGCAGTCGCTTGTGGCGACGGCTTGAAAACGAGAGTGCCAGTGAAGTGCTATCGCTGGCGTGAAGCGGACAATACCGGGATTTTTTATTCCCGAACAATAACGTTTATTCAGCTTCATATTCCATTTTGTTCATACAGCTCTAGCCCGCACCTCACCCTGTAGGAGCGAGCCTGCTCGCGATGATCGCCAGGACAACGCGGGCATTCAGGAAACCCGCGTCATCGTTGACGACCATCGCGAGCAGGCTCGCTCCTACAGGAGGCCGATGCTTGCGAGCAGTTGTTTCAAGGCGTCTTTTTCGGCAGCGGAACCGTTGCCAAGAATCCGCTTGATCTGCCGTTCGATCTGTCCAAGACCTTCATCGGGCAAATTCAAATGCTCCGGCAAGATCTCGTCGCCGGTACTCACCAACAGCGCAAAGTGAATGACGTTTTCCAGTTCCCGGGTATTGCCCGGCCATCTGTGGCGTTCCAGCACGCGTTGCGCGGCCTCGCTGATCAGCGGCACCGGCAAGTCTAGGCGCTGGCTGTAAATCCCGAGGAAGTATTCGGCCAGCGGCAGGATGTCACCCGTGCGCTCGCGCAGTGCCGGCAGTTCGAGCGGGCCCTCGCTGAGGTAGTGATAGAGCCGCTCATGGAATTTTCCGGCGGCAACCGCCTGGGCCAGATCGATGCTGGTGGCCGCCACCAGGCGCACATCCACCGGGCTCGGCTGATGAGCGCCGACGCGGGTGACTTCGTGGTTCTCCAGGGCGGCGAGCAGTTTGATCTGAATCGGCAGCGGCAGGTCGCCGATTTCGTCCAGGTACAGCGTGCCGCCGTTGGCCGAGCCGAACCAGCCGGCACGACTGCTCGCTGAACCGCTGTAGCTGCCCGCGGCGTAGCCAAACAACTCGGCGTCGGCGTAGGTCGGGCTGATGGCGCCGCAGTTGACCGACACGAATAACCCGCCGCGATCACTGGCGCGGTGGATATGACGGGCCAGCAATTCCTTGCCGGTGCCGGTTTCGCCACGGATCAGCACTGACACTGAACGCGTGGCCAGTTGCTCAAGGTCTTCGCGTAATTGCCGTGAACGTGGATCGACAAACACCAGCGCCTTGGCGCGAATGCTCAGGGGACTTTTTTCGGCATCGGGAAAGGTCAGCAGCGGCTGACCGAAGGTTTCAAAGCTCATGGCAGACTCCCGCCCAAAACCGCCGGGAGACGGGGGCGTTAAATAAGGAAAGTGTTCAAGCGCGACGCAGGGCGTGGTGTTCCGTACGGTTTTGCAGGCGATAGAGATAGGCAAAACCCTGCTCCCAGCGCTGGTGACCGGATTTCACGTTGATATGGCCCGCCCCTGCCAGAATCCCCGCCTCGGCGCCCCAGTTGCGCGCCAGCTCCAGAGCTCGCGGCGCACTGACGGCGTTGTCGTTATCGGAACTGACGACCTGGCTCGGGAATGGCAGCAGGTCCGTCGGGATCGGCGCGAAGTTGCGCAAGGCCGGCGCGCAGGCCGGGCGTTCGACGTCCGCCGGCGCGACCAGCAAGGCACCGCGCACCTGACGCAAAAACTGCACAGGCGCGGTGGCTGCCCAATGAGCGACGGTGATGCAACCCAGGCTGTGGGCGATCAGGATGACCGGCGTGCTGTCGGCGGCAATCGCCTCGGCCAGCGCCGCGACCCAGTCTTCACGACGTGGCGTCAGCCAGTCGGCCTGCTCCACCCGTGCGCTGTTCGGCAGGCTGTTCTGCCAGTGGCTTTGCCAATGATCTTCTGGCGATCCTTGCCAGCCCGGCACAATCAGGTAGCGAATTGATTCGTTGCGCATGGGGAAGCTCTCCTGCGTGTCTGTTCCCGGTCGAGTATAGGGAGGTGAGATATATTCGTTAAGGAATAAGAAGCTATTTATTAAGACCTTAATCGAATATTAAATGCTGACCTGTAGGAGCTGGCTTGCCAGCGAAGGCGTTTTTTGGGTCAGTAGAGATGTTGCCTGACCAACCGCTTTCGCTGGCAAGCCAGCTCCTACGGTTTTGTGTTTGCCGGAAATAAAAAAAGGGCCGCACCCTGCCAAGGAGACGGCCCCGGAAACTCAAAACCTGCTAGCGCGAGTCAACATCACTGAGGAGCGATGATTGGCTGAAATGGTTATCCAATAAAGGAATATTTAATTCAGTTGTTAGACCTTAATCGCATAAATGAATCAACGATACAGTGACCGCCAAGCCTCCCTGCTTGCCTCATAACCTATCGCCTCTTTGGGTCAGATTGATGACTAGGTTTCACCACCCCGTGCACTTTTGAGTTTCCTGTCACCTCTATCAAGCCTGAGCGGCACGGGTCTCTTGAGGTTGTACCGCTACTTCGCGCTCGAAGCGGTTCGCCCGTGCAAACGTGCCAAAATCGTTGAAGCGCACGCCCATCTCACGCATCACCTTGTGCGCAACCGGCGCAGTCAGCTGACGAATGTAGAACGGTTCCTTCACCACAAAGTGATGGATCCCGTGGCTGCTGCCGAAGTTGAAGCAGAACGCCTGCAACGGCCACAGCCACCAGGCATTCAGTACCTGGGTCTGTTGCATCACGTTGCCCGGCTCCACATCACCGTAGTAGTGCATGTTCGAGCTGATGAAATGCAGGCAGAACGTGCGCAACACGTTCGGGCCGATGATCACGACTGCCGCGATGTCGATCACCTGCATCATCGACAACGTCGTCGCCGACCACTCGACCGGTGCGCCCATCAGATGCGCAACGCCATTCGCTGCATGGAAACCGAGAAACACGTACCACGCACCCCAATGCATCAACGCCAGCGGCGCGTAGACCTTCAGCGTGCGGTAAATGATGCTGAACTTCATGGCCCAGGTCTTGGCCCGCAGCATGCGGATGAACGACGACATGATGTTGTCGCCAATCATCAGGAACCGTGCGAAACCCCATGGTTCGCCGTTGGTGATGGCGCGTTCCTCCATGTCGGCTTCGGAGCCGGAGACCTTGTGGTGGTTGAGGTGCAGGTGGCGGCGAATCCACGGGTTGATGGTGCTCGGCCGCGCCAGCCACACCAGGCCCATCATCAGGTTGTGCGGCACCTTCTGCTTGCGAAAGTACATGCTATGGATCAGGTCGTGTTCCAGCTCGTGGGTCAGCGAGGCGAAAAACGCGTTGAGCAGCAGGCACGCCCACCAGGCCATGTGCCCGGTCAGGTAGAGCGCGGCCGAGCCGATCATACCGGCCAGGGCGAAGGCCAGAATGCCTGCGCCGAGGGCGTCCTGATGCTTGAGAATCGGGTACTGCTCGCGCAATTCGACGCCTCTGGCCAGCACCACTTCACGGATATGGGCTGATCGTTGAGCTGCATTCAGTCGTTGGGGGCTTGCAGAAGTACGGTCCATGCTTCCATCCTCTGGTTATTGATGGTTGCATCCTGCCTTGCGTACCTTCGCAACGCGGTAGCCGAGAACGCCAACCTGTTGACCGGAAGCGCCAATCAGCATGACCGAACCGACCTCTCTCGCCAGCTGGACCCGCGCCTTGCGCAAGCAACTCGATGCCCTGGGCATCGACAGCACCGCGCTGTGCCATCAAGCCGGACTCGATCCACAGTTGATGGACGACCCGAACGCCCGATACCCGCTGTCGGGCACCACACAGCTGTGGGCGTTGGCGGTGCAGGTCAGCGGCGACCCGGCGATTGGCTTGCGGGTTTCGCGCTTCGTCAGCCCGACCACCTTCCATGCGCTGGGTTATGCACTGGTGGCCAGCGGCAGTTTGCGGGAGGTGTTCGAGCGCATCGTGCGTTATCACCAGGTGGTCAGCGATGCCCTGGAACTGGAACTGACCCGCGCTGAGGATCGCTACCATTTCCGCCTGAAAATCCCTTCCGGCAACCCGGCCCCGGCCTTCGAAGCCATCGATGCGTTCATGGCGATTTACGTGCGCACCTGCCGCAATCGCCTGGGCCGCGAATACGCGCCGCTGGCGACCTACCTGCGCCGTCCGGAGCCAGCAGACTCGCACCAATGGCATAAAGTCTTTCGCTCGCCCGTGCATTTCAGCGCCGAAGAGGATCGACTGGAGTTTGCCCTCGTCGACTTCGACAGCCACCTGGATGACGCCAACCCGGAACTGGCCGAACACAATGAAACCGTGCTCAAGCGAACCCTGGCGCAACTCAAGCCGCTGACGTGGGAGCGCAAGGTCCGCGACGCCATCGAAGAACAACTGCCCGAAGGCGAACCCAGCGCCGAGCACATCGCCAAGGCCCTGCACTTGAGCCTGCGCAGCCTGCAACGGCATCTGGCGGATGAAGGCTGCCGGTTCGATACGCTGCTCAACGAAAGCCGCGAGAATCTCGCGCTGCTGCACCTGCGTGACCCTCAGGTGTCGCTGAGTGAAATCAGTTATCTGCTCGGATTTGCCGACACCAGCAGCTTCAGTCGCGCGTTCAAGCGCTGGACGGGGATGACACCGGGGCAGTTTCGGGATGGGTTGCGGTGATCCAGCCCTGAAAATGGGTTGACTGGGCTGGCCTCTTCGCGGGCAAGCCCGCTCCCACAGGGTTATGTGGTTAGCCACACATTCGAAGTTCACAAGGGATATGCGTCGAGTTTCAGATTGTGGTCAGTTCCCGCAACCGCACAGCATCGAGGATTTCAATTTCGCCGTAACTCAGTCCGATGATCCCCTGCCCTTGCAGCTCCTTGAGAATCTGGTTGGTGGTCTGGCGCGACAGCGACAACATTGAAGCCAGCTGCTCCTGGGGTAGCTGCAGGACGCGGCGCGCAGGGACGGTCTCGCCATAGCCTTCGGCGATCATCAACAAGCGGTGCGCCAGCCGTGCCGGGGCCGGCAACAGGCTCAATTGTTCGAGGTTGATGAAGGTCATGCGCAATTTCTGGCTCATCAGCAACGCCAGTTGCCGCCAGTGCTGCGGATGCTCGTCGAGCAGCGCCAGCAAGGTGTTCTGGGGAATGTGCAGCAGCGTGCACTGGCCCACGCCGTACGCATCGTGAGTGCGTGGCTGGCCATCGAACAGACAGATTTCACCAAACCAGTGCGGCGGCTCCACCAGGCTCAGCAACGCTTCCTTGCCCTGCTCGCTCACGGCACCGACGCGCACCGCGCCTTCAAGCACCGCGTACAGGCCACAGGGCGGATCGCCACGCTTGAACAGCCGCTGGCCCGGTGACAAGCGCCGCACCCTGGCCACCGACAGCAGACTATCCTGTAGGGAAACAGGCAAATGGCTGAACCACTGACCGCTCATCAAGCGTGGACGCCAAACCTGCATATCCATGAAAACTCCTAGAGATTGTCGCCTGGCTGACAGAGCGAGAAGTGGCCCCGGGGCATGATCAGTCACCCCACAGGAGAACAACATGAAAAGCCTCGTCGACCATCTCAGTCAATACGCCGCCTACCACCGTGACCCGCGCAACATTGCATCGCACTTTATCGGCATTCCGCTGATCGTGATCGCCGTCGCGGTGTTGCTGTCTCGGCCGGATTGGTCGCTGGGCGGCGTGTGGCTGTCACCGGCAGTGCTCGTCTCGCTGGCATCGGCGTGGTTTTACCTGCGCCTGGAGTTGCGCCTTGGCGTGTTGATGACCGTGTTGCTCGGGCTGAGTGTCTGGGCCGGTCATGCGCTGGCGCAGCAAAGTACGCTGGTGTGGCTGGGTAGCGGTGTGGCGATGTTCGTGATCGGTTGGGCGATCCAGTTTGTCGGCCATCACTACGAAGGGCGCAAACCGGCATTTGTCGATGACGTCACCGGGTTGATCGTCGGGCCGCTGTTCGTGGTGGCGGAGCTGGCGTTCATGCTGGGAATGCGACATGAGCTGAAAGAGCAGATCGAGGCGCGGGCGGGCGGGGTGCGGGTCAATCCGAAGCGTGCTGCTGTCTAGATCGCCATCGCGGGCAAGCCCGCTCCCACAGGGATCTGTGTCGTTCACAAAACCTGTGGGAGCGGGCTCGCCCGCGATGCTTTTGATCTTAAATGTTGGCGAGTTTCTGCCAGACCTTCGGCTTGAAGAACAGCGTCTCGCCCTTCGCCAACCCGATCAGGCTGTCGTGATCCTTGACCACTTCGGCCTCGATCAGATCGCTCTGCCCTTCAACCTTCAGTGTCACCCGCGTGGTCGCACCCAACGGACGGATATCCCGCACCTCAGCCGCGTGGTGATCTTCCAGTTCATGGCGCGACAGCGACACCTCGTGCGGGCGGAACAGCACGTGGTTGTCTTCGCCCAGGTGCAGTCGGTTCGAATCACCGAGGAAGTGATAGACGAAATCGCTGGCCGGGTTTTCGTAGACGTCGCCCGGTGAGCCAATCTGCTCGATCACACCCTTGTTCATCACCACGATACGGTCGGCGACTTCCATCGCTTCTTCCTGATCGTGGGTCACGAACACCGAGGTCAGGTTGATGTCTTCATGCAACCGCGCCAGCCAGCGGCGCAGTTCCTTGCGAACCTTGGCGTCGAGGGCGCCGAAAGGTTCGTCGAGCAGCAGCACTTTCGGCTCCACCGCCAGGGCGCGGGCCAGTGCAATGCGCTGACGCTGACCGCCAGAGAGTTGTTCCGGGTAGCGGTCCGACAGCCAGTCCAGTTGCACCATGTTCAGCAGTTCGTGGACTTTGGTTGCGATCTGGCTTTCGCTCGGGCGCTGGTTTTTCGGTTTCATGCGCAGGCCGAACGCGACGTTGTCGAACACCGTCATGTGGCGGAACAAGGCGTAGTGCTGGAACACGAATCCGACGTTGCGATCCCGCACGTCATGGCCGGAAACGTCTTCACCGTGGAACACGATGTTGCCCTGATCCGGTGTTTCCAGGCCGGCGATGATCCGCAGCAGCGTGGTTTTGCCGCAGCCCGACGGACCGAGCAACGCGACGAGCTCGCCGCTCTGGATGTCCAGGCTGATGTTGTCCAGCGCCTTGAACGCGTGGAAGTTCTTGCTGACGTTACGCACTTCGATCGACATGAATTATTCCTCCGCGGCGCTGGCGCGCAGGCGGTTAATACGGTTTTCGCTCCACTGCTTGGCCAGCAGGATGAAGAGCGCCAGGATCAGCAACAGGCTCGCCACGGCGAACGCGGCCACGTGGTTATATTCGTTGTAGAGGATTTCCACGTGCAGCGGCAGGGTGTTGGTCACCCCGCGAATGTGCCCGGAAACCACCGACACCGCACCGAACTCCCCCATGGCCCGCGCAGTACACAACACCACGCCGTAGATCAGGCCCCATTTGATGTTGGGCACGGTGACGTGCCAGAACATCTGCCAGCCGTTGGCGCCGAGCAGGCGCGCGGCTTCCTCTTCCTGAGTGCCCTGCTCCTGCATCAGCGGGATCAGTTCACGGGCCACGAACGGCACGGTGACGAAAATCGTCGCCAGCACGATGCCCGGCAGGGCGAAGACGATCTGGATGTCGTGATCCTGCAGCCACGGGCCGAACAGACCCTGGGCGCCGAACATCAGCACGTAGACCAGACCGGCGATCACCGGGGATACCGAGAACGGCAGGTCGATCAGCGTCACCAGCATGCTCTTGCCGCGGAACGAGTACTTGCTCACGCACCAGGCGGCACTGACGCCGAACACCAGGTTCAGTGGCACCGAAATCAGTACGGCGATGACCGTGAGTTTCAGGGCCGACAGCGCATCCGGCTCAAAGATCGCGGTGAAGAATGCTCCGAGGCCGAGCTTCAGGCCCTGGGACACCACGATGAACAGCGGCAGCAGCAGGAACAGCGCAAAAATCAGCCAGCCAAGGCCGATCAGGATTCGCCGCGAGGTCGCACTGCCACGGCGGGCAGCGTTCGAGGAAGCGGCAGCAATAGACGATTGGGACATGGGTGCGCCTCCTTATGGGGTTTCGATGCGCCGCTGCAACAAGTTGATCAGCAGCAACAGGACGAAGGAAACCACCAGCATCAGTACACCAATGGACGTAGCGCCGGTGTAATCGTATTGGTCGAGTTTGACCATGATCAGCAGCGGCAAGATCTCGGTTTTCATCGGCATGTTGCCGGCGATGAAAATCACCGAACCATACTCGCCGACCCCGCGGGCAAAGGCCAACGCGAAGCCGGTCAACCAGGCGGGCAGCAACGCTGGCAGCAGGATATGGCGGAAAACCTGCAACGGTTTCGCACCCAGGCACGCAGCCGCTTCTTCCACTTCACGGGGAATATCGGCCAATACTGGCTGTACGGTACGTACTACGAATGGAAGTGTCACAAAAGTGAGGGCAAGGGTGATGCCCAAGGGGGTGTAGGCGATCTTGAAACCCAGATCCGTTGCAAACTGACCAACCAGGCCGGTAGGGGTGTACAAGGCTGTCAGCGCAATACCGGCCACCGCCGTGGGCAATGCGAACGGCAGGTCGATCATGGCGTCGATGACTTTGCGTCCAGGGAAGGTATAGCGCACTAATACCCAGGCCAGCAGCGTGCCGATGATGCCGTTGATGATCGCGGCACACAGGGCGGTGCCGAAACTGAGCTTCAACGCGGCCAGCACCCGTGGCGCCGAGATGATTGCCCAGAACTGATCCCAGGTGAGTTGAGCGGCATGCACGAACATCGCCGCCAGTGGTATGAGCACAATCAGGCTGAGGTACACCAAGGTGTAGCCCAGCGTCAGCCCGAAGCCGGGTATGACGGGGGAGATACGACGCGACATAAAAGTCCTTGGTTGAGAACGCACAAAGCCTCGAATCGAAATTCGAGGCTCATTGATGGCTATTTAAGACTACTGCGCCTGGTAGATCTGGTCGAACACGCCGCCGTCATTGAAGAATTTCGGCTGCGCGGTTTTCCAGCCGCCGAAGTCCTTGTCGATGCTCACCAGTTCCAGTTTCGGGAACTGTTGGGCGTATTTGGCGGCGACATCCTTGTCCCGTGGACGGTAGAAATTCTTCGCCGCGATTTCCTGGCCGGCCGGGCTGTACAGGTGCTTGAGGTAGGCTTCGGCGATCTGCTCGTTGCCTTTTTTCTCGGCGTTCTTGTCGACCACCGCCACCGGTGGCTCGGCGAGGATCGACAGCGAAGGCACGACGATGTCGAACTTGTCGGCGCCGCCTTCTTCTTTCAACGCCAGGAAGGCTTCGTTTTCCCAGGCCAGCAATACATCGCCCTGACCGTTGTTGACGAAGGTAATGGTCGAACCGCGAGCGCCGGTATCCAGCACTGGCACGTGCTTGAACAGGTTTTGTACGTATTCCTTGGCCTTGGCTTCGTCGCCGCCGTTGGCTTTCAGGCCATAGGCCCAGGCCGCGAGGAAGTTCCAGCGCGCACCGCCGGAGGTTTTCGGGTTCGGCGTGATCACCGAGACGTCATTCTTGACCAGGTCACCCCAGTCCTTGATGCCTTTAGGGTTGCCCTTGCGCACCAGGAACACGATGGTCGAGGTGTAAGGCGTGCTGGCGTCCGGCAGGCGCTTTTGCCAGTCGGCCGGCAAGGTTTTGCCCAGCTTGGCGATTTCGTCGATGTCACCGGCCAGGGCCAGGGTCACGACGTCGGCACGCAGACCATCGATCACCGCCCGGCCTTGCTTGCCCGAACCGCCGTGGGATTGCTGGATCTTCACGGTGTCGCCGGCATGCTCCTTTTGCCAGAACTTGACGAATTCGGCGTTGTAGTCCTGGTACAGCTCGCGGGTCGGGTCGTACGACACGTTGAGCAGTTCGTAGTCCTTGGCTACCGCGGAACCGGCGAAAAGGGCACTGGCCAGGGCGGCCAAAGCGAAGTGGCGAATCGACGACATGGTGAAAGCTCCTGGAATTCTTGGTTTGTTGGCTTTTTTATGGGATATCGGAAATCGCGGTGCCTGGTTCGCCTCAGCCCGGCTTGTTGCCCGGCTGCTGCAAACGGAATTTTTCCTTGCGTTCGATCTGCACCACCTGGGCGTTGTGCACGGTGATTTCCACGGCACCAAAGCGCAGGTCGCGCAGGGCACTCTGGATTTCACGCAGGATGGCGGCTTCGTCTTGACCGTCGACGCTACGCAGGGATGCGCTCATATTGCTGCTCCTTCAACTGAGAGGTTGCCTCGCAGTGTCGGCACTGCTTGCGGCTTGAGAGCAATACTAGAGAGGTGTAGATATTCTTAAAAAGACTATTTAAGAATGTTTATATAACCAGAAGAGATTACTTGAAAGGACATGGGCTTGAGGTGAACAACCCACTTTCAGCCACACACAAAACCTGCAGGAGCCGGCTTGCCGGCGATGGGGCCATCAAACCTTGCATCGCATTTAAGGTCGCCTTCGCTGGCAAGCCAGCTCCTACAGGGATAGTTCAGCGAATCAAGGGAGCCCGAACCCAATCCAGTTGCACCGCCGGCACTGGCCGCCCAAACCAGTAGCCCTGACCCAGATCGCAATCGTGTTCGAGCAGAAATGCCGCCTGCTCAGCCTGCTCGATCCCCTCGGCATGTACCTGCATGCCCATGCTTTGCGCCAGCGCAATGATCACCCGCGAGATCGCCGCATCATCCTCATCCCACGGCAATCCGGCGACGAAGCCCTGGTCGATTTTCAACTTTTGCACCGGCAGACGCTTGAGCCGCAGCAGCGATGAATAACCCGTACCGAAGTCGTCAATGGCCAGGCGCACACCCAACTCGCGCAGGCGATGCATTTGCTCCAGCGCGACTTCCGGATCCTCCATCACCGCGCTTTCGGTCACTTCCAGCTCCAGAAACGCCGGTTCCAGCCCGGTTTCGCGCAAGACCTGCGCCACCTGCTGATACAGCTCGCGACGGGCGAACAGGCGCGAAGATACGTTGACCGCAACGAACGACAACACCACGCCATCCTGCTGCCACTGGCACATCTGCCGGCACGCCTGCTGCATGACCCAGGCATCGATTTCGGCAATCAGCCCGGTTCGTTCGGCGATCGGGATGAATTCCGCCGGCGACACCAATCCCCTCTGCGGGTGCTGCCAACGTACCAGTGCCTCGACGCCGATCAGGCGACTGGTTCTGAGGTCGTGAACCGGCTGGTAATAAACCCGCAGTTCTTGCTGGTCCAGGGCGCGGCGCAATTCGAAGGCGATCTCGACCCGTTGCTGGGCGTGGGCCGTCAGCTCTTCGGTGTACAAAGCATAATCATTGCGCCCCGCACTCTTGGCCTTGAATAGCGCAGAGTCGGCATTACGCAGCAGTTGCTCGACGCTCAGGGCATCGCTGGGGAACAGGCTGATGCCGATGCTGGCGTTGATGAACAGCGGGTGCCCATCAATGAGGAATGGCTCCTTGAGACCATCGATAATCCGCTGGGCCAACGCGGCAGCCTGAACCAGTTGCGGACAGCTTTCGGCGAGTACGGCGAACTCATCCCCACCCAACCGCGCCAGGGTGATGCCCGGGCCGGACATGGCGCCCAGGCGCTCGGCCACCGCCTTGAGCAACTGATCGCCGACGGTGTGTCCGAGGCTGTCATTGATCATCTTGAAGTGATCGAGATCGATCATCAGCAGCGCGCAGCCACGCTTGTGGACCTGCGCCGAGGCCAGGGCCTGTTCGGCGCGGTCGGTGAACAGCAGGCGGTTCGGCAGGTCGGTCAACGGATCGTGATGCGCCAGGTGCATCAACTCGTGTTCGGAGTTCTTGATTGCACTGATATCGGAAAACACCGCCAAATACTGGCTCGGCTGGCCGTAGTCGTCGTGGATCAGGCGGATCGTTTGCCACTGCGGGTAAATCTCGCCGCTTTTGCGCCGGTTCCAGATTTCCCCACTCCACTCCCCGACACTGGCGAGCGCGGCAAACATCGCCTGATAAAACTCAGGGGAATGTCGCCCGGACTTGAACAGATTCGGTCGTTGCCCCAGCACGTCCTCACAGCCGTATCCGGTGATTTCCATAAAGGCCCGGTTCACATGGACGATCACGCCTTCCCGATTGGTGACCAGCACGCCTTCGCGGGTGCAGTCGAACACCGCGGCCGCCTGGCGCAGGCGCTCGCGGTTGGTATTGCGCTCGTGCAAGGTGGCGCCGATCCCCAGGCACCGCAGCAGCCGCGCCCGGGCAATGAAGATCAAGCCGGCGCTGAACAGCACCCAAACGTAACCGTTGATCAGTTGCCATCGCAGTCGCTCGGCAGAGCTATCGAATAAACTGTTCAATAAATAGCCACTGATCTGCAGCCAAACCACAGAAAGCAACAGATAGAGCAGCGCTGCACGCAAGGCATCGCGATAGGTGGCAGACATCCGGCGATCCATGTCCCGACAAAAAGGTTGGAATTATAGTTTAAAGACACACCCAGCCACTCTTATCTGAAAGGGCGACTGGTTTTCTGTGTGGGCTTAGTGATAATGCAACGGCTGTTTTTTCTTTCATCGAGGGCCCTATAGCCTATGTGGTACGAAGGTTTTCTTGGCTTGTCGCCCTGGGCACTGGTAGCAGTCACCCTGCTGATGACCCACATCACGATCATCGCCGTCACGGTCTATCTGCATCGTTACTCGGCCCATCGCTCCCTGGAGCTGAATGGTGGCCTGAAGCATTTCTTCCGTTTCTGGCTGTGGCTGACCACGGCGCAGAACACCCGCGAGTGGACCGCCATCCACCGCAAGCATCACGCCAAATGCGAAACCGTCGATGACCCGCACAGTCCGGTCATCAAGGGTTTGTCCACGGTACTGCGCAAAGGCGCCGAGCTGTACCGCGCCGAAGCGGAAAACCCCGAAACGTTGCGCATCTACGGCAAGAACTGCCCCGAAGACTGGATCGAGCGCAACCTCTACAGCCGCTTCCCGCTGCTGGGCGTGGCGATCATGGGCGTTATCGACCTGCTGCTGTTCGGCACCATCGGCATCACCATCTGGGCCATCCAGATGATGTGGATCCCGGTGTGGGCCGCAGGAGTGGTCAATGGCCTGGGCCATGCCATCGGCTACCGCAACTTCGAATGCCGCGATGCGGCGACCAACCTGGTGCCGTGGGGCATCCTGATTGGCGGCGAAGAACTGCATAACAACCATCACACCTACCCTAATTCGGCAAAACTGTCGGTGAAGAAGTGGGAATTCGACCTGGGCTGGGCGTGGATTCAAGTCTTCAGCTTCCTGCGCCTGGCCAAGGTTCAGCGGGTTGCGCCGATTGCTCACCGCGTCGAAGGCAAGGGCAATCTGGACATGGACACCGCCATGGCGATCCTCAACAACCGCTTCCAGATCATGGCCCAGTACCGAAAACTGGTGATCGGCCCTCTGGTCAAGCAAGAGCTGGAAAAGGTCGATCACTCGGTACGTCACCAGTTCCACCGGGCCAAACGCCTGCTTTCGCGCGAGACCAGCCTGCTGGACGACAAACACCATGTACGCATCCAGAACATGCTCGAGCACAGCCAGGCGCTGAAGGTAATTTACGAGAAACGCCTGGCCCTGCAGCAGATCTGGGTCAAGACCAGCTCAAATGGCCACGACATGCTGGCGGCCATCAAGGATTGGGTACACGAAGCCGAAGCCAGCGGGATTCAATCCCTGCGCGACTTCGCCGATCAGTTGAAGACCTACTCCCTGCGCCCTGCCGCCGTCTGACCGGTAGCTTCACTGCAGGAGCCGGCTTGCCGGCGATAGCGCCCTGAAAAACGCCATCGCCGGCAAGCCGGGTTCCTACCAGTCCCCGCTCTCCTGAACTGACAGTACCGCCCGGCGGGAGCAAGCTCCCTCGCCACACAAGGCGGGAACTTCATCTGAAAAGCCCTATCTCAAAGACACTTCGCCATTCCCGGCGGGCTTGGTGTTGGCCGCTATCGAACACGCGGCATGCCCTTTGAGATTTGTGTCGATGGCCCCAGAAAACCTGAAAGACTCATCTGCGTCCCATTGGCCCGAGGCCGCGCAGCCCCTGATAGCGCTGATGCATGCCCAAGGCGAAGTCGCTCGCCTGAGCGAACGCGAACAGTTGTTCAGTTCCTTGCTGGGGAGCATCAACGCGGTGCTGTGGGCACTCGATTGGGAAACCCGCAAGGTACTTTACGTCAGCCCCGCCTATGAACGGATCTTTGGCCGTTCGGCCGATCTACTGCTGGCCGACAGCAATCAATGGCGCGACAGCATTCACCCTGACGACCTGGACAATGCCGAACGCAGTCTGGCCGAAGTGCTGGACAAAGGCGCCGTCGAAGACCGCGAGTACCGAATCATCGCTGCCGACGGCCAGGTACGCTGGCTAAGCGACAAATGCTACATCAACCGCCAGGCCGAGCCGGGGCAACCGGTGATCATCGTCGGCATCGCCGAAGACATCACCGACAAGAAGCAGATGGAAACCGAACTGCATCGCCTGGCCACCATCGATGCGCTGACCCAGAGCAGCAATCGCCGTCATTTCTTCGAATGCGCTCACCGCGCGTTCACACATGCCCGGCAACAGGGCGAGCCGCTGTCGTTTCTGATGCTGGATATTGATAACTTCAAGACGATCAACGACACCTACGGTCACCAGGAAGGCGACAACGTGTTGCAACGCATTGCCGAAAGCGGCCGCGCAGCGTTGCGTCGTCGCGACCTGTTCGGGCGCATTGGCGGTGAGGAGTTCGCTGCGGTGTTTCCCGGCTGCACGCCGCAAATGGCCCTGCAAGTGGCTGAACGCCTGCAACGGCAGATTCAGCAATTGAGTTTCAATCATGAGGGCCAGACGTTCGGCATCACCGTCAGCCAGGGCCTGACCAGCCTGACCGCCGCGGACGAAAACGTGGAAAACCTGTTTTCCCGGGCGGATGCCGCGATGTATCAGGCCAAGCGCGAGGGCAAGAACCGGATTGTTACAGCCTGACAGACACAACAAAGGCCCTTGTAGGAGCTGGCTTGCCAGCGATCCAGACCACCCGGTGTATCAGATACACCGCCTTCGCTGGCAAGCCAGCTCCTACAGGTTGTGCGTCAAGACTACTTCTTGCGCAGGCGCATCAGCTCCGGCAAGCCGATCTTGAGCAACCTCGCCGTCCGGCTCTTGGCCAGCGCCTCGATGCCCTCATGCTCGGACAGGCGCGCCATCTGCGCCGCCATGTTCATCACCAGCGCTTCGCGGGAATAAACCCCGCCACCGAGCTGGTAGGCCGCCGCAATCAGCTCCCGCAACTCCAGTGGCAGGCGCCAGCGCGTGCGTAGCGCAGAACCATAGGCCGCGCCATATTCAGCCAGCGTTTCACCCACCTCCTCCCACTCGTCCAGTTCGCCACCGGCCTGCTTCCATTCCTGCAAACAACGCAGCAACGCCAGATCGCCGAGACAATGCAACATGCCAGCGCAATAGCAGCGCTCCTGATCCAGATCGAGCAAGCGCGCCAGCGTCCGGGCGTATTCGGCGGTGTGCAGGGACAGATCCCAGTAACGCTCGGCATAGTCCGCCAATTGCCGATCGCTGAGCCGGGCACTGCGCTTGAGCGCCAGCCCGAGAATCAGGTTCATGCTCTGCCCTGTGCCCAGGCGATGCAGCGCCTGGGACAGGGTTTGCACAGCGACGCCGTGGTGCTGGGCCGCGCTGTTGGCTGCGGCGATCAGCACGGCCGTGACCTGCGGATCGGTGCGAATTTCATCTTCCAGCACCGTCAGATCGAGGCCATTGGGGTTGAGGCTGCGCTTGACCGCCACTTGCACGTCGGTCATCAGCGGCGCGCCGTCGGCCATTTCGCGTCGACGCTCCAGATACACCGACAACGTCATGCCCGGCGCCAGCGATGGCACTTCGCACAAGACTTCTTCGCCAGCGTGCAGCAGTAACCCCTGCAACCGATGGGTCAGGTTTTCCATGTTCAAGGGCTTGGTCAGGTACGCGGCCGGCGCCAGAGGCAAGGCCTCGCGCACGCTGGCACTGTCGCTGCGACTGCTCATCAGAATGAACGGCATCGGCGGATTGCGTTTGCGCTGACGGACGCTACGCAGGACATTCAGGCCATCGACGCCCGGCAACTCCCAGTCGGCGATCACCAGGTCATAGGGGTTGGCGGCCAACAGCTCCAGCGCTTGCTGACCATCGGCGCACAAATCCAGCCGCGCATCGCAGCGTACGTTCAACAACACTTCCTTGAGCAAATCCCGGGACCAGGGATCGGCCTCGGCGATCAGAACTCTCGGAACCGCGGGTAAAATGACAGTTGTCATACAGCTCTCCCTGGCAATGCAGGAACCTTAGCCAAAGCTGGCCATTCGATACAGTGCTAATGCGCAGGATGTGTATCAAGGGACATGAAAAAACCCGCCGAAGCGGGTTTTTTGTGGATCAGGTCACACTGGGTGATCAGAGCTCGGAGAAGCACTCTTCGATGATCGCCAGGCCTTTGTCCAGTTGCTCGTCCGGCGAGGTCAGCGGTACCAGGACACGCAGAACGTTGCCGTAGGTGCCGCAGGACAGCAGGATCAGCCCCTTGTCGCGAGCCTTGGCCACAACGGCTGCCACGGCGGTCGGGTTCGGCTTGTGGCTGTCGCCGCCTTCGAACAGCTCGACAGCGATCATCGCGCCCAGCGCACGGACTTCACCGATCACCGGGTACTTGGCCTGGATAGCCTTCAGGCCAGTCACCAGACGCTCGCCAACAGCCTTGCAGCGATCCAGCAGGTGCTCTTCTTCGAACACTTCCATCACGGCCAGGGCCGCGGCGCAAGCGATCGGGCTACCGGCGTAGGTGCCGCCCAGGCCGCCTGGAGCGATGGCGTCCATGTATTCGGCCTTGCCGCACACACCGGCCAGCGGGAAGCCGCCAGCGATGGATTTGGCGAAAGTGGTCAGGTCGGCAGCAACGCCCATCTGTTCCATGGCGAAGAAAGTACCGGTACGGCCAGCGCCAGTCTGTACTTCGTCAGCGATCAGCAAGATGCCGTGCTGGTCGCACAGGGCACGCAGACGCTTCATGAATTCTTTCGGCGCGACGTAGAAACCACCTTCGCCCTGTACCGGCTCGATGATGATCGCGGCGATGTCTTTCGGCTCGGCGTCGTTCTTGAAGATGCGTTCGATGCTGGCGATCGAATCGTCGATGCTCACACCGTGCAGTTCGTTCGGGTACAGCGCGCGGAAGATGCCGCCTGGCATCAGGCCCATGCCGGCCGAGTAAGGCACGACTTTACCGGTCAGGCCCAGGGTCATCATGGTGCGACCGTGGTAAGCGCCGGTGAAGGCGATCACGCCGGCACGGCCAGTAGCGGCACGGGCGATCTTGATGGAGTTTTCAACGGCTTCGGAACCGGTGGTCACCAGCAGGGTTTTCTTGGCGAAATCACCTGGCACCTTGGCGTTGATTTTTTCGCACACTTCCACGTACGGCTCGTAGGCCAGTACCTGGAAGCAGGTGTGGGTCAGCTTGTTCAGCTGCTCAGTCACGGCGGCGATGACTTTCGGGTGCACGTGGCCGGTGTTCAGCACGGCGATACCGCCGGCGAAGTCGATGAACTCACGACCTTCAACGTCGGTCACGGTAGCGTTCTTCGCGGAATCGGCGAAGATCGGGTGAATCTGGCCAACACCACGTGGAACTGCAGCGGTACGGCGGGCCATCAAATCAGCGTTAGTCTTGCTCATACTTTCCTCATTCACCGCTCATCGGGCGGCGTGGTTCAAGGATTAAGCGGCGGGGAACAACAGCGGCAGCATGCGATGATCGACTGCCACAGCGTTCCCGGCCACCGAGAAAATTTCGTTTGAAGCACGCAAAGGGACAGCGCTCTCGTGCCCTTTGCGTTTGAAGCGATGCCTTTTTCCGGGCTTAGATGCCCAGGCAGAGGTATTTGATTTCCAGGTAATCTTCGATGCCGTACTTGGAGCCTTCACGGCCCAGGCCCGAGGCCTTGATGCCGCCGAACGGCGCGACTTCGTTGGAGATCAACCCAGTGTTGACGCCGACCATGCCGTACTCCAGGGCTTCAGCCACACGGAACACACGACCCAGGTCGCGGGCATAGAAGTACGAGGCCAGGCCGAACTCGGTGTCGTTGGACATCGCGATCACGTCGGCTTCGTCTTTGAAGCGGAACAGTGGAGCCAGTGGGCCGAAGGTTTCTTCCTTGGCCACGGCAGCGTTGTTCGGCACGTTGGTCAGGATGGTCGGCTCGAAGAAGTTGCCTTCCATCGGCTTGCCACCGGCCAGTACGGTCGCGCCTTTGCTCAAGGCATCGGCGATGTGTTCTTGCACCTTGGCCACGGCTTTTTCGTCGATCAGCGGGCCAGTGGTAGTGCCTGCTTCCAGACCGTTACCGATCTTCAGTTTGGCGACAGCCACTTTCAGCTTCTCGGCGAACGCGTCGTAAACACCGTCCTGAATGTACAGGCGGTTGGCGCAGACGCAGGTCTGGCCGTTGTTGCGGTATTTGGAAATGATCGCGCCTTCGACGGCCTTATCCAGGTCCGCGTCGTCGAACACGATGAACGGTGCGTTGCCGCCCAGTTCCAAGGACACTTTCTTGATGTCCTTGGCGCATTCGGCCATCAGTTGACGACCGATTTCAGTCGAACCGGTGAAGGACAGCTTGCGCACGATCGGGTTGCTGGTCAGCTCGGTACCAATATCGCCGGCGCTGCCGGAAACAACGCTGAACACACCGGCCGGGATGCCGGCACGCTGGGCCAGCTCGGCCAGGGCGAAAGCGGAGTACGGGGTTTGCGAAGCAGGCTTGAGCACCATGGTGCAACCGGCGGCCAGAGCTGGGCCGGCTTTACGGGTGATCATTGCAGCCGGGAAGTTCCACGGGGTGATGGCAGCGGTCACGCCGATTGGCTGCTTGATCACGATCAGGCGCTTGTCTGGCTGGTGGCCCGGAATCACGTCACCGTAGATGCGCTTGGCTTCTTCGGCGAACCATTCGATGAAGGACGCGGCGTAAACGATTTCGCCCTTGGCTTCGGCCAATGGCTTGCCTTGTTCCATGGTCATCAGACGAGCCAGGTCGTCCTGGTTCTCGATCATCAGTTCGAACCAGCGACGCAGTTTGCCCGCACGTTCTTTGGCGGTCAGTGCACGCCAGGCCGGCAGCGCCTTGTCAGCAGCTTCAATCGCACGGCGGGTTTCGGCAGCGCCCATTTTCGGCACGGTGCCCAGAATTTCGCCCGTTGCCGGGTTGTTGACCTTGATCGTCTGACCATTGTCCGCATCAACCCACGCGCCATCGATGAAGGCTTGCTGGCGGAACAACTGGGTGTCTTTAAGCTGCATGTCGGCTTTCCTTAACAGCACCGCAATGAATGCGGAGCAAATTATGATTGTAGAAAGGCGCCTCGATAGGCTGCCGTCAGGGAAATCATTCACCGGGCTGAAGCACATAAATAGCGCACTGATTGAACTCGTGCGGTTCAGCACCCAGACAAGAGCGTTTGAAATCTCAAACGAATCCTAGGATCAAAGGGGGTAAAGGACAATAGCCTGTTCGAAAAAAAGAACGAAAACGACGCTTTTGCCTGTATTTTCTGATCAACGTAGCAGGCGCGCGTTACGCTTGTAATAAACGTAGGCGATTCAGCAGCATGGACGCCTTCAATGCATATGAGTATTATGGCGCCCGCTGCACCAGTAGCTCAGCTGGATAGAGTACTGCCCTCCGAAGGCAGGGGTCGTGGGTTCGAATCCCGCCTGGTGCACCATAGATAGAAACGAGAAAGCCTCAGGCCTTATGGGTCTGGGGCTTTTTTGTGACCCACAAAAAAACCGCCGAAGCGGTTTTTTTTTTCATTCTGTTGTCCAGTCGAACTCGTCGTACTCATCATCGTCCTCGTCGTCCTCGAAAAACTCCTCTTCAAGGTCGTCTTCAACAACGTCTTCTTCCGGCTGATTCAGCAGAAAATCCTTGCGACTCTCGGTAATCGCTCGCCGCAGTTCTTCACCCTTTTGCGGGCAGTTGAGCATTTGGGCGATGCGGTCGATCTTTTTTGCCACGGCATCCTCCAACGCATCGGCTATAGCCTGATAGTGCGCGCTTTCGGGGGGGATGCCAAACCCCCGGAATGCCGCGCACTTCAGTTTTCTGCAAATCCGCTGAGGCGATCAGCCTTTAGCGGTGATAGCGCCGCACCACGCTGCTGTTTTTCAGGACGTGGCCTTTGATTTTTTCCAGCAGCTGCGCACGGGTCAGGCCGGCGGGCAAGGCGTCCGGGGCCAGGTCCAGGGCGTAGATCTGGATGATGTAGTGGTGCGCGCTGTCGCCAACGGGTGGGCAAGGGCCGATGTAGCCGGTGGTGTTTTTGCTGTTGGTACCGCCGACGCCCTCGAGGCCGGGCTTACTCCCGGCACCGGCCGGGATCTGGTGAGTGCCGGCCTTGATGCCGTAGTGCACCCACTGATCGATGCCCTGCCCCCTCTGGCCGTCAGGGTCGTGCATGACGATGGCATAGCTTTGGGTGGCTGCCGGGCCGGCGTTCCAGTTCAATGCCGGGGAAATGTTGTGTCCGCCGCAGCCGGCGGAATCACTGGCGGCGGCCGACGTGAACAGACGGTCATCGGAGACACCGGGAATGTTCAGGGTGAAGCGCTCCTGAGCCTGCGCCGGGAACTGCACGCAAAGGGCGACTGCCAAGGCCGCGAGCCAAGAGTTGATTGGGGTCAATCGGGTCATACCGGAGCACCTTGTGCGTATTGGGCCGTCGTCGGCGTGCAAACTATAGCCGGACCGTTCGCGCCTTGGCAGGGGGAATTGGCTGAACCTCGCGATAAGTACCAGACTCATAAGTGATACGTCTGTCTGGAGAGCGATCATGACTCTGCATCGCGTTGCGCGTGTCGCCAATGTGCCCGAAGACCGGGGCCTGGAAGTGCAGGTCCAGGGCAGCAAGATTCTGTTGGTGCGAGCCGGTGAACAACTGCGTGCTTATCAGGCCGAATGCCCTCATGCCGGAGCCCCGCTGGCGGACGGGGCGATATGCCAAGGGCGCCTGACCTGTCCGTGGCACAAGGCGCAGTTTCGGATCGAGGATGGCGGTCTCAGTGAACCGCCAGCCCTGAACAGCCTCAAGCGCTATCCCCTCGAAGTCCGTGACGGCGACATCTGGGTCGGCGACCAGCCTTTTGCGGACGCCCACACGCCACCGGCCGACGATTCGCGGACTTTCATCATTGTCGGCGCAGGCGCGGCAGGCACCGCGGCAGCGGCGGCGTTGCGCGAGAAAGGTTTCGGCGGCCGGTTACTGTTGATCGACCGCGAAGCCGACGCCGGATACGACCGCACCGCACTGAGCAAATACGTGATCGCCGGGGAGATGCCGCTGAGTGAAGTCCCGCCGCTGCGCGACGAGGACTTTTACCGCGAGCAGCGGATCGAGCGCCTGCGAGGCGAAGTGGCAAGCCTGGATGCGCCAAACAGGACGCTGCGGCTGACTGACGGCCAATCACTGACATACGACGCCGCGTTGCTGGCCACCGGCGGCGTACCCAATTCGCTGACGCTGCCTGGCGCCGACCTGCCGCAAGTGTTCGTTTTACGCTCCAAAGTCCATGCGCAGCAGATTCTGGACAGCGCCAGCGCCGGCCAGCGGGTCGTGATCATTGGCGACAGTTTCATTGCCATGGAGTCCGCCTCCTCCCTGCGCCAGCTTGGCTTGAATGTGACCGTGCTGGCCCGCCACGAAGTGCCGTTTGCCAGGCAGTTCGGTGACACGGTCGGCAAGGCCATTCGCGCGCGGCATGAAGCCAATGGCGTCGTGTTTCATACCCAAGGCAATGCGGCACGGATCGAAGGGACGAACAAGGTCGAAGCCGTGCACCTGGACAACGGCGAGCGCTTGCCGGCCGATCTGGTACTGCTCGGCGTTGGCGTCACGCCAGCCACTGCTGCCTTCACCGGGCTGCCGAAAGCGCAGGATCACTCGCTGATTGTCGACGGCGGAATGCGCGTGACCGACGGCCTCTGGGCGGCTGGCGATATCGCCACGTTCCCGCTGAACAACCAACGCCTGCGCATCGAACACTGGCGACTGGCCCAACAGCAGGCTCGGATCGCCGCTGCCAACATGCTGGGCGGTGACGAGCATTACCTCGACGTGCCGTACTTCTGGACCTGGCATTTCGGCAAAACCTACGACTACCTCGGGCACGCCGAGGCCTGGGACGAAGTCGAGTTCAAGGGCGACCCTTACGATCCGCCCTTCATAGGCCTGTTCGGCACAAATGGCGTGGTGTCGGTAGCGGTAGCCTGCGAGATGGACCGGACCATGGCGATGCTTGCCGAGCGGATGAAACAACCGTTGCCATGGGAAGAGGCATGGCGGTTGATCCGTGACGTTCCGTCGTGATGCCGGACAGCAAAACGCCCGGCGCCTGCGCGATGCAGAGGCCGGGCGTTGCCGGGTAAACGGCCGCCGTTATTCGGTGGCGCCGGTATCCGCGAACTTGCTCATCACAAAACCGGCAAACTCTTCGACGGTCATTTTCTGGCCGTTGAAGTCCACCTGGTTGTTGGCGTAATGCAAATTGGTGACGATGTTATTGCCGTCCAGTTTTGCCAGTTGGCTGCCGACCGCCATGCTGCTGAACATGTCTGCAGTGGCAGTGGCCTGGTCGGCAATCAGCTTGGCGTCGGTCTGACCGTCGATTTGCGATTGCACGGTCAGTACATCGACCAGCATGGGTTTGGACACTTGCAGCTTGAAGTCCAGCAGCGCGATCAACTGCCTGACCAACTGATCGGTCGGCAGGTCGATGGCTTGTGGCTTGGTCAGGTCGAGCACCATGTTGGCGCGGCTCTCACCATTGGCGGTGTTGAACGACAGGTTTTCCAGGGCCACCCGCGGACCGGCCGCCAGCAGTTTTTCCAGGCTGGATTTGAGCAGTGCCTCTTCGGCTTCGGTCAGCTTCAGCTCCGGCGCCGGCAGACCGGCCGCCGTTGCTTCGGCCGCCGCCCGTTCATACGGCTGCAGTCTGCTCTGGTAAACCTGCATCAACGACAGGGTGGCCGGGATGTCGAGGTTCTTCAGGCTCATGGCCAGCGCACCGGAACCGACGGTCTTGCCGTTCAGGGACACTTCGCCGACCTTGTAATCGGCGCGCCCGGAGGCGCTGCTGCCCGACTCTTCAGTCAGGTTTTTCATCTCGAATTTCTTGAAGTCCAGCACCGACTGCTTGATGCCAAAGGTCGATTTGCCGCTGGCCAGTTCAAGAACGTTCTCACCGGTGTAGAAACCGTAGGTGCTTTTTGTCAGGTTGCTGGCCAGGGTCAGGCCGTTCAATTCAACCTGCACCGGTGCCTGGTCTTCGGAAACGGTGGTTAGCTTCAAGCTGTCCATGTAGCCGTTGGCCTTGACCTTCTGCGCCTTGGCACTGGCGTCGACGTCGATGCTCAGGCCGGAGAACTTCATGCTCGACTTGTCATCCAGCGCCATCTCCAGTGGCTGCAACTCAAGGGTGCCCTTGGTGGCGTTGTCATAACCGATGTTGACCACACCGGTCAGCGGGGATTTGTCCTTGGCGGCAGCGAACCACTTCTCGGTGAACGGGGTCTTTTCCAGTTCGTAGTGACTAGTCGCCAGGACCGGCAGCCACTTCAGCGACATGAGCCGCGAGAACGGCAACGGGCCGTGTTCGATGTGATCGACAAACAGCAGCTCGACCGGCGCTTCGCCGAACATTTCACCTTCGCCCTTGAGGCGATAGTGCGCGGTGCTGCTGAATACATGACGCTCCAGCGACACCAGTTCCAGCGACGCGGTACCGTTGGAACCGACCATGGCCGCTTGCAGTTCCTTGTTGGCATCGGCAATCGAGGTGTTCAACACACCTTCGAGTCTGGTGCCGGTGAACCAGGCTCCGCCTGCGCTGATGGCACCGATTGCGACAACGATTCCCAGTAGCACGCCTGCTGATTTATTCATGTATGACCCGTTCAATGTCCGTTGTTGAAAGTGAGGTCGTCTTCCCTGAACCCATGAAGGGTTGCGGCTCGACTGTGCTGAAAGTGGAATGGAGATTAGCATCAGGCGCGACGAACGGCCCAATGATTAAAGGTGAAGGAGTGTCTTGGGCGGGTTAGAAAATCGGTGCACATTAGACCGCCATCGTCGGAACGCCGCCCGGAGCAAGCCCGCTCCCACAGGGATCACGCCATACCTGTGGGAGCGGGCTTGCCCGCGATGGCGGCATAACAGCCACCACAAAATCAGGAGTATTGGACCTCGATCTCATCCAGTTGATGATCAAAGCTTTTGAGCCGCGCAGTCCAGGTGTACACCAGCACTTCGAAGTCGCGGTTGATCACCGCCCCGCCTGTCACTTCCGCGCGCGGGTCGCAGACGTCCAGCTGATAGCGTTCGCGGGCCATGGCCGTGGCGACATCGGCCAGTTCCCGGGCATTGTTGAGCCAGTGCCGTCCGTCGTCAGCCACTTGTCGGTCCAGCGCCACGCATTGTTTTTTCAGGGTATCGAGGCTTTTTTCCAGCGGTGTGCCGGTCAATTCGCCCATGACTTCCTGAAACGTGCGCCCCGGTTGCCAGTAACTGCCCCAGAAATAACGGTCGAACACCGTTTCGACACGGCGCAACGCCACCTTGGTGTCCCAGATCAGGACCAGGGTCTTGCCTTGTTCGAGTTGTCTTTTCTTGATGCGTTGATTCTGGACCGAGGCCCAGGCCACCACCGCAATGGACATCACGGCAATCAGTGCGACGGCACTGTCGAGGAACGCCAGAGCCTTGTCGATCTGGTGGGCCAGCATGATGCCGTAGAAATAGGTGGCCGACAGCAGCACCAACGCCACGAGGGCGCACCAGAAGCCGAGAGCATAAGGGTTTTTCATTCTTGGTTTCCCCCTGACCTGCGCGAGCCTTGTGCGAAGAAAGGGCACTTTGAACGGAGCGCCCTTCCAACACTTCAAAGCATAGCAACGGCCTCAGGGTTTGCCGGGGTTCGACGCTTGCGTTCGTCCGCTTTCCCAACCGCCGCCCAACGCGAGGAACAAATCGATCTGGCTGGCGGCAACCTGAGTGTTCGCGGCCGCCAGTTGCGCCGTGACATCGATGTAGGTGCGCGTGGCTTGGAGGTCGGCCAGGAACGAGGCGCGCCCGGCCTGGAAGAAGCGGTGGGTCTGGTCGGCCGCCAGTTTTGCCGATTGCTCGGTGTCCGCCAAGGCATCGCGCCGCTGCAGTAACGCGGTGTACTGGGCGAGGCCGGTCTGGGTCTCGCGAATGGCGTTGAGTACCACCCCGTCGAAATGCGCCAGCGTTGCCTGGGTGACCGCTTCGGCCTCGCGGATACGCGCCCGGGCGCCGTTGGTCGGCACCTTCCAGGTCAGCGACGGACCGAAGCCCCAGCGGTTGGTAGACGGGTCGCCCAGATCGTCCAGGATACCGACGGTACCGATGGTCGCACCGATGCTGATGTTCGGGTACAGCTCGCCCGTGGCGACGCCAATACCGGCCGTCGCGGCCGCCAGTCGACGTTCGGCCTGTCGTACATCCGGGCGACGCTTGAGCAACGCGGCGCCATCGCCCACCGGAATCAGTTGCGCGATTTTTGGCAGCTCGTCGCAGGTAGCGGTGCCGGCCGGCAGTTGGTCAACCGGCTTGGCCAGCAACATCGACAAGCGGTACAGCCCGGCCTGACGCGACGCTTCATAGCGCGGCATGTCGGCGCGCAGGGATTTGAATTGGGTTTGCGAGCGGGTGACCTGGGTTTCGTCGCCACGCCCGGCATCACGCAGGCGCTGGATCAGCGTGGTGCTCTGGGCTTGCAGGTCGAGGGAGTGCTGGGCAATTTCCCGCTCTTCATTGGCCGCGCACACTTGGGTGTAGGCCCGGACCACGTCGGCCACTACGGTGATGCGTGCAGTATCGGCGGCGGCCTGCGTCGCATCGGCATTGGCCTTGGCCGCTTCGATACCGCGTTGCAAGGTACCGAACAGGTCGAACTGGTACGACGCGCTGATGCCGATATCGCCGATGTTGGCCACCGGCACTTTTTCCGGTATCAAGAATGCTTGACCGGACTCCTGCAAGCGCTGGGCGCCCATCTGCACGCCGCCGCTCCAGCCGCCCGCCGCTTCGGCCTCATCGACCTGCGCGCGAGACCGCGACAGGCTGGCCGCCGCCACGCGCAAATCGGTGTTGGAGGCCATGGCCTGCTGCACCAACTGGTCGAGTCGCGGGTCCTGATACAAGCGCCACCAATCGGCCGGCACCGGTGCGGAAACCACCGGTTTGCCGTCGACCGCCAGATCGCCCTGGAAATCTGGACGATGGACAGCCGCCTCTTCGGGCAAATGATAATCCGGCCCGACCATCTGACACGCCGACAGCAGCAAACCTAATCCGGCGACCGCCAAACCCGAAGCCTTGCTCATTGCGCCGGCTCCCGTTTCTGATCGTCGATGATCGATACCGTGGCGGTGCGCCCGGCGATCATGCGGAAGTCTTCCGGCACGTCGTCGAAGGCGATGCGCACCGGAATCCGCTGGGCCAGCCGCACCCAGCTGAATGCCGGGTTGACGTTGGGCAGCAGGTTGTTGCCGCTGGTGCGGTCACGGTCTTCGATACCGGCGACGATGCTCTCCACATGCCCGCGCAGCCGCGCATTGTCGCCGATCACCCGGATGTCGACGCTCTGCCCGATATGAATGCCGTTCAGTTTGGTTTCTTCGAAATAGCCGTCGATATGGAACGAATTGCTGTCGACCACCGACAACACCGGCCGCCCGGCGCTGACGAACTCTTGGGTCCGTGGCGCACGGTCGTTGACGTAGCCATCCACCGGGCTGCGGATCACCGAGCGATCGAGGTTGAGTTGTGCGCTGTCCACCGCCACTTGGGCTTCCATCAACGCCACTTGGGCGCGGGCCACTTTCGATTGGCTTTCTTCCAGTTGTTCACCCGGTACCAGGTTACCAAGGCCTTTGTTTCGCTTGGCCTCACGCTGGGCCTGGGCCAGGGTTTCCTCGCGGTCGGCGACGGCCGCTTTCGCTTGGCGCAGGGCCAGTTTGAAGCGGTCCGGATCGATGCTGAACAGCACCTGGCCGCTCTTGACCAACTGGTTGTCGCGCACCTCCACTTGCTGGATCAGCCCGGAGACATCCGGGGCGATTTGCACGATGTCGGCACGGATATGCCCGTCGCGGGTCCAGGGCGCGAACATGTAATACATCACCATGCGCCAGACCACGACAACGGCGAAGCTCACGATCAGCAGGGTCAACACCACGCGACCCAGGGTTAGAAACGGTTTTTTCATGTCATCAGGTATCGACTGAGTGAGTCCACGGCGCCAAGCAGCAGGGCGTAGAGGGCCACGTTGAACAATGCCCGGTGCCAGACCAGACGGTAAAAGTGCAGGCGCGTCAGCACCCCGTGCACCAACAGGTACAACACATACGTAATGCCCATCAGCACCAGCAGCGTGGGCAGGAACACCCCGCTGAGATCCAGGTCACCGATCATAAAGGCGCTCCATCAATGCCATGGGGAAGCGGTTCTTCGGGCTCGACGGAACCAACGAATTCAACGCCGGGCAACAAGGCCAGGCGCAGGCCGCTCAGGGCGTGCAGCAAATGCCGACGGGTTTCATCATCGCCGGCACCGCTGAGGGCACGACGCGTGCGGTCGAGGGTCATCAGCAACGGGCTCGGTGCCGGCAAGCGTTCACCGGCCTTGAGACAGGCCTTGAAGTACTCGCCAACCTCGGCCACCACCTGGCGCAGCAGCACCTGCGGCACACCGAGGATCCGCGGCGTATAAGCGAGCAGGTCCAACAGATTCAGCGCCACTCGCACTTCCCGCAACGCCACGCCGGAGTCCTGGCCGGTCATGGCCAGGCGCGGCAGATGCTGCATCAGCCGATCGAGCATCCGTATACCCAGCAGTCGATGCTCAGACAACGTGGCCGGCTCGGCGAGGCCGACAATGTCACGCCAACTGAAACGGGTCAGGCGCTTGGCCGCCAGTTCGGCACCGAACGGCCGGGCGATCAGGGTCCAGATGAACGCGAACAGCAGCCCCATGGGCCCGGCCAGGTTGGAGTTGGCGAAACTGAGGAAGTCCGCGTCGTAGGCCCCCTGAATGCTGATGAAGGACGAGGTGTTGACCAGGGTCAGCAGCATGCCCAGGTAAAACTGCGGTTTGACCGTCAGGGTGCCGACGCAGATGAACGGCACGGCAAATGCCAGCACCAGCATCGGAAAGTCATGCAGGTTGGGCAGCACCAGAAACAGATAAAGGCTGGCGAACACTACCGACATCGCCGTCCAGAAAAAGAACCGGTAAATCTGCGGCGCCGGGTCGTCCATCGAGGCGAAGAAGCTGCACGCCACCGCCGCCAGGATCACTGCGCTGCCGCCATCGGTCCAGCCGAGCAGAATCCACAGCACCGAGGCCACGATAATCGCGGACACGGTGGACGCCGCGGAATAAAACATCAGGCCGCGATCCAGAAACGGGCTCAGCCGCCCCAGCCGCCAGTGCCGATACACCGCGCGCCAGTTGTCCTGGCTTTCGCACAGGATGGCGTATTGCAGGCTGCGACAGTCCTGCCACAAATCGATCCACTCGCCGAGGCGGTAAATCGCGTTGGAGAACAGCAGTTGCTTGCGGTCATCCAGCGCCTGGGGAGCTGGCTGCAGGGCCTCAAGCTGATCCTTCAGGGCTTGCCAGCGGTCGAGATCGGCATCCTTGTGCCCGAGCCATTCGGTGGTGGCCGTCAGCAACGGCGCGAACTTGTCCACAAGCTCTGGGGTGCGCCGCTCCAATGCGTAAAGCGCGTCGTCGAGGGCATCGATCACCGGCAGCAGGTGAATCATCCGCCCACGCAACTCCTTGGTGTTGCGCACTGTCTGTGGACGCGAGCCTTCGTGGGGCAACTGGCCGATCATCAACTCCAGGGAGTTGAACGTGGCGACCATCGATGCCCGCAACCCGCTGACTTCTTCAGGCTGCACGTTGCGGCTGAGGAAGCGCAGGCTGTAGGTCGATGCATCGGTAAACCATTTGCTGACCGAATCATTGAACACCGGCGCCAGACGCCGGGGCCAGAACATGGCACCGACCACCGCCGCCACGGCGATGCCGAGGAAGATTTCTTCGGTCCGAGCTTCGGCCACGTCCCACACCCCCAACGGGTTATTCACCACCGGCAGGGCGATCAACGGCAAGGTGTAACCGGCGAGCATCAAGGCGTAGTTGTTGGCCGTGCGCAAATGCAGCGACAGAAACAACAGCGTGCCGGTCCACAGCGCAATCACCACCACCAGTACGTAGGGGCTCTGCACGAACATCGGCACGAACAGAACCGCCGCCGCAGCACCGACAAACGTGCCGATGGCCCGGTACAGCGCCTTGGAAGTGGTCGGCCCGAGAAATGGATTGGAGACGATGTACACCGTGGCCATCGCCCAGTACGGACGGGGCATCTGCATGAGCAAGGCGATGTACAGCGCGATCATCGATGCGGCGAAGGTGCGGACGCCGTAGAACCAGTCCCGCGCCGGAGGCATGCCAGAGAAAAATCCGTTCAAGAGATGGCCACCGATGGCGGCGTGGCCGCTTCAAATGCTCTCAGTACCCGCAGCGTAGCTTCCAGGTCACTCTGGTCAATGCCTTCGAGTACGTCCTGGCGCAAGCGCACCAGCTCCACTTCGACCGCCTGCACCAGGTCCCGACCGGTTTCGGTCAGGCTCAGGCATTTGGCGCGGCGGTCCTGTGTATCTTCGGTCCGGCAGACGTAACCGGCATGGCACAGTTGATCGAGCAGGCGCACCAGCGACGGACTCTCCATCCCCGCGGCTTGCGCCACCGTCACCTGGCGCACGCCCTCGCCCAGACGCCCGATCATCAACAGCGGAACGGCGCAGGCTTCGGAGATTCCATAGTTGACCAGCGTGGTCTGGCAGATTTTGCGCCAATGCCTGGCGGCCACCACCATGGCACTGCTGATGTTCATCTGGAGGACGTCGAGGTTATTCGGCACGAGGGAAAACACACACTGTTAGTTTGCTAACTATCAATATCGCATTGGAGGGGATTTTCCGTCAAGTTTTGAAACAAATCTCGCGCCAGCACGCCGTTCGTTAGCTACCCCGCCCCTTCCTCAACATCACATCCAGTTGATCCACCACCTCGGCCCAATCCGCGTCGTCGAGAATTTCGTCCCGCAGAAGTTCCGCCTGGCTCTCACTCCAGAAAAATGCATCCGCAAGGTGCAGTTCCGGTTTGAGCGGTGAATGGGTGGCGATGAATTTATCGATGCTTTCGGCGTCGTCCGGAAGGCCGAGTTGCTTGAACAGCGAAGGAAGGCTGTGGGTCGGGTTTTCCATGTCGAACTCCTGGGGACCGATTAAGGGACCGCTGCGCGGTCATCGCGGGCAAGCCCGCTCCCACAGGGATCTGTGTCGATCACAAAACCTGTGGGAGCGGCGGTGCGGCGATCCGACTTGCCCGCGATGACGTCAGCATTGACGAAACAACACTCAATGACTCAACTCCCGCACCTCGGCATGCGGCACCATTTTCAGGAACTCGGGCACGTCCATGCGCACCAGATTGACGTGGTTGCCGGCCTCCAGATAGATGTCTTTCTGCCGGGTCAGCAGGGGATCGATGACCACATCCAACCCATAGGACTCACCCAGCGCCGGTACGGCACCGCGTTCGCAATCGTCGAACAGGTGCGCCAGGTTACTTTCGCGAGACACCTGCCATTCACCGCTGCTACGGACTTTGCTCAGGTCAAGGTGACGGCTGGCGGGCAGTACGGCCATCAGGTAATGCCCATGGTGATCGTCGAGGATCACCGATTTGGCCACCCGTTCGGCAGGAATACCTGCGACCCGTGCCGTTTCGAGGCTGCTGGCCGAGTGTGGGTGGCTGACGATGTCATATTGGCATTGAGCCTTTTCCAGGCTTCGCTGCACGGTTCTTGCCATACGCATGATGCACCTCGGTGTCCGCAACAACCGCTGACGGACGATGGTTAACATTTCTTTCGGTACTGAAAGTCTAGGCCCGATGGCGCGCTCCGGCGGGAAATCCGCCCATCGGGCGTGGCCGACAATTGAGCAAAATTCATACAACCGGCGGGTCAACTAAACTGTCTACAGAGCCACCCCAAGACTCTCCCGGAGGGTCACGTGAACACGCGTTATTGTGCCGTTGCGTTGCTGTTGGCGTTGTGCGGATCAGCCTGCGCCGCCGACACGGTTGTGTTGCTGGTGCCCAACCCCATCGGGATCTGGCTGATCACCTTCGGCCTCGCGTTCCTGATCGCCGAGGCGGCCCTGCCCAATTACGGCGTGATCGGCCTGGGTGGCATCGTGATGTTCGTGATCGGCGCAGTGATCCTGACCAATACCGATGTGCCGGAGCCGCTGATGATCGGCCTGGGACTGGTCAGCGCGTTGTTGCTGGTCTACCTGGTGATTCACGCCCTGAAGACCCGACCACGCCACACCGTCAGCGGTGATGCCGGGCTGCTCGGCAGCGTGACGGCCGTGACGTCGTTACAGGCCGGCAACGCCTATGGCGGCTGGGTGCATCTGCAAGGAGAACGATGGCAAGTGCTCAGCGCGACACCGCTGCAACCCGGGCAACAGGTGCGGGTGGTGGGGCGCAAGGGTTTGCTGCTGCAAGTGGCCGCGGCTGACGCGGCGCCGGGTGGAGAATAGTCATGGGTTTGCAATTGGGTCTTGTCGCGCTGCTATTGTTGATCATCGCACTGGCGGGGGGGACGTTCCGCATCCTGCGTGAGTACGAGCGCGGCGTGGTGTTCCAGCTCGGGCGCTTCTGGCAGGTCAAGGGCCCCGGCCTGATCCTGCTGATCCCGGTGGTCCAGCAAATGGTCAGGGTCGATTTGCGGACCGTAGTGCTGGACGTTCCACCGCAAGACGTGATCACCCGCGACAACGTGTCGGTCAAGGTCAACGCGGTGCTGTATTTCCGTGTGCTCGACCCGCAGAAGGCAATCATCCAGGTCGAGGACTTCCTCGCCGCCACCAGCCAACTGGCGCAAACCACACTGCGGGCGGTACTGGGTAAACACGAACTGGACGAATTGCTGGCCGAACGCGAACGGTTGAACCTGGACATCCAGCAAGTGCTCGACGCCCAGACCGACGCCTGGGGCATCAAGGTTGCCAACGTTGAGATCAAACACGTGGACCTCAACGAATCGATGGTCCGCGCCATCGCCAAGCAGGCCGAAGCCGAACGGGAACGGCGAGCCAAGGTGATCCACGCCGAAGGTGAATTGCAGGCCTCGGAAAAACTCATGCAGGCTGCCGAAATGCTTGGCCGCCAACCGGGGGCCATGCAGTTGCGCTACATGCAGACCCTGAGTTCGATTGCCGGCGACAAGAGCTCGACCATCGTCTTTCCGCTGCCGATCGAGTTGCTCAAGGGCATGGCGGACTTGTCGTCGAAACCCTGATCACCGACCGGTTCAGGGCTTGGGCAGCACTGCGGATTCACCGAGCCAGGTCAAAAGCCGATCAAGGCAGGCCTCGACGGTTTGTGCCCCGGTGTCGAGCACCAACGCCGCGTCAACCGGCGCCTGATACGGCGCAGATACTCCGGTAAACCCGGCCAACTCACCGCGCCGGGCGCGGGCATAGTGACCTTTCGGATCACGTTGCTCGCACACTGCCAGGGTCGCACTGCACCAGACTTCCCGGTAATCGTCACCGAGCCGCCGGGCGAACACATCGCGCAACTCCACCAGGGGCGCGATCATCGCCAGGATCACGATTTGTCCGTTTTCCACGAGCAACGACGCCAGTTCGCTGGCGCGGCGGATGTTCTCCTGACGATCGCTGTCGCTGAAGCCCAGGTCTCGATTGAGCCCCACCCGCAAGCCGTCACCATCGAGCACCACGCTCTGCAGTCCGCGGGCAAACAACTGCGCGTGCAGCGCTTGCGCGAGGGTCGACTTGCCCGCCGCCGGCAGGCCGGTCAGCAGTATCGCCGCGCCGCGATGACCGTTGCGCCGCTCGCGCTGGGCTCGGCTGATGCTGGCGCTCGGCGCCTTCACATCAGCGCACGGGGGCATGCGTCACCGGAACCGTAATATCGCCTGCCGCCCAGGCCGCTTCGCGGTTGGCCAAGGCCGTGGCGATGGACTGGACTTGCGTCGATTGCACCTGATCCGGCAGCGGGTCAAGGCCGGCACTGGCGAAAATTTGCCCATAGGCGTTGCGCAGATCGGCGTAGGACAGGTCTCGACGAAGATCGGCCTGCAAGGTGTTCAATTCACCCTGGATCAGATCCAGTTCACCGATACCTTCCGCCTGGTGACGATTGCGCAACTGACCGACGATTTGCCCGTCGATGTCCGACAATTGCTGATTGGTCTTGAACTGGCGCAAGGCCTCGCGGTAGTTGGCATTGGCCACATACAGCTGCGCCAGCACCGCAATCGACATTGCCTGACGGCGTGCGGTGGCGACTTCTTCACCCGCCTTGGCCACGTCGATCGCCGCAGGCGCCGAGATCACGTTGAACAGGTTCCAGGTGACTTTGACGCCGTAGTCAGCCCAGCCTTGCTCCACCAGGAACGAGTTGCTGTCGTAATGTCCGCCAGCGGAGAACTCCAGGCCCGGCAGCAGGCGCAACATGGCTTTGCGGGTCTCGGCGGCGCTGATGCGGCTCTGATAGTCCTGTTCACGCAGTTCCGGGCGACTGGTCAGGGCTTCCTGTTCGAGGCTGGCCAGATCGACCTTGAGCTCGGGAATTTCATAACCGTTATCGGTCGCCAGGGTCAGCTCCGTGCCCATTGGCAGGTTGATCAGGGTCGCCAGTTCGGTCTTCGCCAGCGACAACGCACGACGCTGCTCTTCCAGTTGGCGTGTCGCTTCGATCAGCGAGCGCTGATAGCCGAGGGCCTGTACCGGATCGCCAATGCGTTGCTGGCTCATGCTCTGGCTGTTGTCGCGGGCGGTTTCGACCCGCGCCATGAGGCTATCGATCTGCGTGAGCAGACGCTCGGCAGCCATCGCCCGCCAGTACGCCGAGCGCACGTCCTGGACGATGGTGTTGATCACCTTGCGCCGACGCTCCTGAACGATCAGGCGCTGGTCGCCTTGCTGCTTGGCGCTGATGTAACTGACACCGAAATCGAGCACGTTCCAGACCATGGTCAGATCCGCCACGTCACGGTCGCGGTCCTGGGAGGTCGAAGGTTCCAGGGACTGCGTGCCGGTACGCACACTCTGGCTGCTGGAGGCGTTGACGTTATTGCGGCCCACGTATCCGGCGTCCAGCGCCATGCGCGGCAGCATGTCGAAACTGGCGAGGTCGAGCTGACGCTTGGCCAGGGCCTCTTCCATGATTTTCAACCGGCCTTCGAGGTTGTACTTCACCGCACGGGCCATGGCTTGGTGCAGGGTCAACGGGCCGCCAAGAGGCTCCTGCCCCTTGTACATGCTTTGCAGGTCACTTTTGGCCCGCTGCTCACTGACACTGCGTTCGATCGGCTCACTGGTGACTGCGCATCCACTGACCGCCAGTGCCAGCAGGCTGGCTCCGAACAACTTATGACTTTTTTTCATCCTTGCATCGCCCCTGGGTGCCGCATCACAAGTGGAGGTTTTCATCAGGCCTGCATTTCGCGGATGCCGACCCGTTTCAAAGCGACGGCCAGGTTGTCGACCTGCTGCTTCTCGTTGTCTTTGAGCTGTTGCAATTGCTGGCCCAGGGTCGGTGCGCCAAACACCCCGCGCAGGCCCTGGGAAACATCGCCGGACTTGATCGACTGACTGCCAAAGGCGTTCAGCGAATCACGCTCGGTACTGCTGTCCTGATTGAACAGGCTCGACAGCGTGCTGGTGCTGAACACACCGCCGTCGCCGCCGCCGAAACCGAGGAAACCATGCCCCGAACCATCGCCACCGCCGTCATTGCCGCTGAAAACCTGCGCGATGAAACTCGGGGTCAATGCACCGTGATTCATGAAAATATCGCCCAACGGCCGGATGCCATTGCCGATCACCCGCTGTTCGAACAACGGCGGGAAGGTCAACGGTGAACCGAGGTTGCCCGTCGGAGGCGTGAAAATGACCGGTTGCAGCGGCACGTTGGGCGCATCGGGCAGCGTCACCGGGGGGTTGCTGCGCAATTCCGGGTCTGCTGACACGAAAACGACCGAAGCAGTTGGCACCGTGTTGATGACAAAATTGTCGGATTGGCTCACACCGCTGCCACTGTTGCCGGCCATGTCACTGATACCGGCACAGTCGATGCTGATCGCATTGCTGGCGATATTGACGTTGGCTGTCGGCGTCAAGGTCGCCGTCCAGGTCTTGCCACCATCGCTGCTGCCAAGGTCGGACAAGGTGCCGTTGGCAATACTGATGTCGGACAAATCAAAACCGCTGACCGCTTCGTTGAAGGTGATGGTCACCTGCGAAGTCTGACCCACCCCCAGGTTCGGATTGGCGACCACGATGGTGGCGGTCGGGCTTTGGGTGTCAATGGCGTAGGTATTGGAGTTGACCGTGCCGCTGCCGGCGTTGCCGGCCAGATCCTGCACACCTGCCGTGTTCAGTGCGATGGTGTTGCTGGTGTCGGTGATGTCGACCGTCGGGGTGAAGGTGGCGGTCCAAGTGATCCCGCCGTCGCTGGAACTGACATTGCTCAGGGTGCCGTTGGCGATGGTCAAGTCACTGTTGTCGAAACCGCTCACCGCTTCGCTGAAGGTAATGGTCACCAATGAGGTTTCGCCGGTACTCAGCGCTGTGTCGGCAACCACGATGGTCGCGGTCGGCAGCGCGGTGTCGATGGCAAGATTATTCGAATCGGTGGTGCCAGACCCCGTGTTGCCCGATGCATTGGCCACGCCGCTATTGTCGAGGGTGATCAGGTTGCTGGCGTCGGTAATGCCCGAGGTTGGCATAAAGGTCGCCGTCCAGGTGAT